>JBJTAA010000284.1:0-2911 GCA_046090525.1 Planctomycetota bacterium | reverse complement strand
TACACCCATGTGGGGAACATCAGGTTGGTGGAGTTCGGGGTCCCTTTCTAGAGTTCTTTGACCGATATGATGCGTTTCGCTATCGTAAAGAGGAGCATATACTAAAGCACTTGAGGTCGGTTGACTGGCGTGAAAAGAATGTCTTGGAAATCGGGCTTGGCTTGGGGGCGGACTCTGAGCAGATCATCCGATTGGGAGCAATTTGGAGCGGTCTCGATCTTACTCCGACGTCGGTCGAGAGAGTGAAGACAAGGCTCTCGCTGCGAGGATTGCCGTACAAAGACTTGAAGCAAGGGTCAGTACTTCAGATCCCTTACGCAAGCGGTAGTTTTACCCCGAGCCGGCCTTGCCCTGCGGCCGCGGGTGGTGTTGAATCCCGGGCGCTCGTTTCCGTCCACGGAGTCTCCCATGAAATACGGCCTCAATCTCCTCCTCTGGACCGACCGGATGCACGACGGCCTCGTGCCCGTGGTGGAGAAGGTCAAGCGGCTCGGCTACGACGGCATCGAGATGCCGATCTTCGAACTCAACGAGCCGCTCCATGCCCAGTGGGGTAAGCGCCTCGACGACCTGGGCCTCGAGCGAACGGCCGTCACCGTGCGCAACTCGGGCGACAACCCGATCAGCCCCTCCGCCACGGTGCGGGCGGCCGCGGTCGACGCCATGCGGAAGACGATCGACTGCTGCCGGGCCGCGGGCGTCAAGACGCTCTGCGGTCCGACCCACTCGGCGATCGGCGAGTTCACCGGCACGGGCCCCACCACGGATGAGTTCAAGTGGGGCGTGGAGACGATGCAGAAGGTGGCCGACCACGCCGCCGCGGCCGGCGTGACGATCGCCACGGAGTATCTCAACCGCTTCGAGAACTACTTCCTCACGAGCGTGGCGCAGACCGTGGCCTTCGTGAAGGCCGTGGACCATCCGCACGTGCGGATGATGTACGACACCTTCCACGCCAACATCGAGGAGAAGAACATCGCCGAGGCGATCCGGGCGGCGGCCCCCTGGACGGTGCTCGTGCACATCTCCGAGAACGACCGGAGCATCCCCGGCACCGGCCACGTCCACTGGCAGGAGACCTTCGACACGCTCCACGAGGTGGGCTACGACGGGTGGCTGGTGGTGGAGGCCTTTGGGCTGGCGCTCCCCAACATCGCGGCCGCCACGAAGATCTGGCGGAAGATGTTTCCGTCGGAGGACCAGCTCGCCACCGACGCCCTGGCTTTCATGAAGGAGCAGGTGGCCCGCCGCCGGGCGTAGGGCCACGCCGCGGCCGGGAAGGATCCCATGCCCCGCAAGCAACGCGACCAGCAGCCGCCGCAGGCCGGATTCGCCGCGCCGCCCGCCGACGGCGGCCTGTCGATCGACCGGCTCGCGCAGGCCTTCGCAGCCATGATGGGGCGAGCCGAGCCCGCGGAAACACCGGCGGCAGAGACCGTGGTGGAGGTCGACGCCTCGCCCGATCTCGACGATGGCAGTGACGACGGCCAGTGCCGCGTGAGCCCGCTCTCGATCCTCGAGGCCCTGCTCTTCGTGGGCCTGCCGGGCGGCAAGCCGCTCTCGAGCACGGTGGTGGCCGGGCTGATGCGGGGCGTGCGGCCGCAGGAGATCGACGAACTCGCCGCGGAGCTCGAGCAGCGGTACCGGGCCGACAACTGCCCCTACGAGGTGGCCTCGCGGGGGGATGGCTGGGTGCTGCGGCTGCGGCCCGAGTTCGCCCGTTTCGGCAGCCTGCTCGAGCAGCGGACGCGGATGGTGCGGCTCGACACCGAGTCGCTCGACGTGCTGGCGCTCGTGGCCTGGCACCAGCCCGTGCCGCGCGATCGGCTGGTGGAGCTCGGCTGCGACGCCCGGCCGGCGACGCTCAGGGCGCTCGTTCGCCGGGGGCTGTTGGCGCTCGAGCCGGCGGCCGAGCCCGACGGCCCGCCGAGCTACGTGACCATGCCAAGTTCCTGGAGGTCTTCCGGCTCGAGAGCCTCGCCGACCTGCCGGCCCCGGACGAACCGCCGGGATGAGGCCGTCCGTTCGCGCCGCCCATGGCCGCGGGCTCCCCTCAAGTGGCCGCGGCTCCCCAAGTAGCCGCGGGCTTCCAGCCCGCGGAAGCCGGCCGGCACTCCGTTGCCGCCCCGACATCAGTCAGCAAACCACACGGTTTCGGCGGGCAAGATGCCCGCCGCTACGGTCCCCGGACCACCGCGAGGGCTTCCTCCCGGGTCGCGATCACGCCGTCGAGTTGCAGCGACCGGATGCGGGCGAGCGCCGCGCCCACCGGCGGCCCCGGCGGCACGCCGGCCGCCAGCAGATCGTTGCCCGTGACCAACGGGGGTGGGTCGGTCTCCTCGCGGGGCCGCTCGACCTGCGCGGTGAACCACGCCGCCGCGGCCGCGTCGCCCCGGCCACACGCAGCCCGGGCTCGCAGCAGGTCGGCCGCCAGCGCGGCCCGCGGGTCGGCCACCCAGGGCTGCACCGAAGACCAGGCGCGGCGGGCCGGATCGGTCTCGCCGAGTTCGCGGACCGCCGCCTGGAGCCAGATCGCGGTCTTCCCCTCCTGGTTCGAAAGCCGCAGCCGGCCGGCGACCGCCTCCAAGGTCGCCGGCTCTCGATCGGCGGCCAGCGTGGCGAGCGCCTGCGGCAGCGAGGGCTCGTCGAGCGCAGCGACGATCCGCGCCGCCTCCTGCCAGGCCCGCCGGGTGGCGGCGTCGGCCGGCGCGACCTCCGGCAGCACCTCCCGGGCGAGGCCCGTCTCGTCGAGCAACTCGAGCGCCCTGAGCCGGCCCGGGCGCGACGTCATCGCCCGCAACTCGGCGGCGATCCGCTCGGGGCTCACCGCGGCCACGAGGTGGGCCATCCGCTCGATCGCGGATCGCGTCTCCCGCTCGAGCGCGAAGTCGAAGAAGGCGGTGAACCGCAC
>JBJTAA010000283.1:0-4312 GCA_046090525.1 Planctomycetota bacterium | reverse complement strand
TGGGCGGCGATCTACTTCTGGTTCCCGAAGATGTTCGGCCGCACGATGAACGAGTTCTGGGGGAAGGTGCACTTCTTCCTGACCTTCATCTTCCTGAACGGCACCTTCTTCACGATGCACATCCTCGGGGCGGTGGGCTTCCCGCGGCGGCTGGCCGACGCCTACCACTACGAGACCTTCCACCACCTGCAGCCGATGAACGCCTTCATGACGTACTGCGCCATCGGCATGGTGGCGACGCAGATCATCTTCGCGATCAACTTCTTCTGGAGCATGTTCTACGGGCCGGTCGCCGGCCGGAACCCGTGGAACGCCAATGGACTCGAGTGGACGGCGCCGAGCCCCCCGGGCCACGGCAACTTCGACTTCCAGCCGGTCGTGTACCGCGGCCCGTACGAGTACTCCGTGCCGGGCGTGGACAAGGACCACCTGATGCAGACCGATCCGCCGAATGCCGCCGCGGCGGCGGCAGCGGCGGCGGCACATTAGCGCAGTGTCGAGCTGACGTAACCTCACCAGCCTGGAATGGGTGCCGTTTCGTGTCGATCCCGCACACCTGTTTTTTCTGCTTGGCACCCCATCTCCACCAAACCGCCGGTCGGGGGCACGTGCTCGCCTCCGGCGGATTTTGACGATGCACTCCCCAAGGTCACGGTTCGCCGGCTCGGGCAGTCACAATGCACCGGCGGCTGCGCGCGACCCCCGACCAGCTCCCGCGGTTGAGTTTTCACCCGGCCGCGTTGAGCCTTGGAACTGGCCCCATCTCGTGGCCTGCCTGCTCGTGGCGGCGACGGCGGTGCTGCTCTCGTTCGGAGCCCTCGTCACCACCTACGAGGCGGCGATGGCCGTGCCCGACTGGCCGGCGACCTACGGGCACAACATGTTCCTGTTCCCGCTCGCGGAGTGGCTGGGCGGGCCCTGGGAACTGTTTCTCGAGCATGGGCACCGGCTGCTCGGCGCACTCGTTGGCATGATCACGCTCGCGCTCGCGGCCCTGGCTTGGCGGTGGCCCGTCGGCACCACGGTGCGGTGGCTCTCGATCGCGGCCGTCGTGCTCGTGATCGTGCAGGGCGGCCTCGGCGGGGCGCGGGTGCTTCTGGATGACACGACGGTGGCCAAGGTGCACGCCTGCACGGGGCCCTTGTTCTTCGCCGTCACGGTGGCGATCGCGGTGCTCACCAGGCGGCGGGCCCCCGCCGCGGTGCCCCGCGTGGCGGCCGGGCTGTGCGCCGCCCTGCCCGTCGCCGCCTACGCGCAGCTCGTGGCCGGTGCCCAGTTGCGGCATCTCGATCCATCCCTGCCGCCGGCCACGTTCCATGCCCTGGTCGGAACGCACGTGCTCGTCGGGCTCGTCGTGGCCGGGCTGGCGATCGCGGCCGCCGTGGCGACGCGGGGCGGCGAGAACCGCGGCGCCCGCCTCTGGGCCTGGGCGGCCACGGGGATGGTCACGTGCCAGTTGCTGCTCGGAGTGGGCACGTGGATCAGCAAATACGGCGTGCCGTCGGCGATCCTGCCCGATGGCTGGCGGCTCGCCGAGCCGGTCGTCGCCCGGAGCGGTCTCGGTTCCGCCACGATCACGGCCCATGCCGTGCTCGGCATGGTGATCCTGGGCGTGGGCGTGGCGCTGGCGATCGCCGCGGCGGGGACGGAGCGGGCCGAACGCCCGGCCGCGTCGCTGCTGGTCGGCCGCGGCGTCGGACGGACGGGCGAGGTGCCGGCATGACGCCTCCGACCTTGGCCGCCGAACTGGTGCCTGCGCATCGCCCCGCCGCAGCCGCCGTCGCCCACCCAGTCGCGCTCGCCCAGGACGAGGTGGCGGGGCTGCGGAGCGTGGTGGCCGACGTCTCGCGTCTGGTGCGTCCGCGGATCGCCATCATGGTGCTCGCCACGGTCGTCGCCGCCGCCTGGCTGACAGCGGGCCGGCCGGCTGACCCGGTCCGGCTGGCCTGGCTGCTCGTGGGCACGGCACTGGTGGCCGCGAGTTCGAGTGTCGCCAACCAGATTCTCGAGCGAAGCTCGGATCGACTGATGCGGCGAACCGCGGCGCGGCCGATCGCGGCGGGCCGGCTCTCCGTGTCCTCGGCCTGGGCGATCACCGCGGCGACCCTCGTCCTCGGGGGCGGGCTGTGCTGGTTCGCCGCCGGGTGGGCACCGGCTGCCGCGGCCCTGGCGACCTGGCTGCTCTACGTGCTCGCCTACACCCCCCTCAAGCGGATCACGCCGCTCAACACGGCGGTCGGTGCCGTCGCCGGGGCGTTGCCCGTGGCGATCGGCTGGCTGGCCGCCGACGGCCCGGCCCGCCTGGCCGCCGGCGACGCCCGCGGGGCCCTGGCGGCGGCCGCCCTGGCGACCGTCCTCTACCTCTGGCAGTTCCCGCACTTCATGGCGATCGCCTGGCTCTACCGCTCCCAGTACGCCGCCGCCGGGGCGAAGATGCTCACGGTCGTCGATCCGACCGGCCTGCGGGCCGGGGGGCAGGCGTTGGCGGCGGCCTTGGCCCTCGTGCCTGCGGCGCTCGTGCTGGCCGTGCCATCCGGCAGCGTCCGGATGTTCCTGTCGGCGGCCGTCGCCGCCGGCGTGTATCTTTTGGCCACCGTCGCTTTCGCGGTTCGCCGCGACGACGCCGCGGCCCGGTTCCTGCTCCTGTCGTCCCTGGGCGCCCTCCTCGGCCTGATCGCCGCGGCGGTCGTGTTCGGGGGGCCGGCCTGATCGAAACCTCCGTCACTCCCCCGTCGAACCTCCTGCCGAACCTCCCATGAGTTCCTCCGCGATCTCGATTTCCCACGACCACGGGCATGCCGACGGTCACGGCGACGGCCATCACGGCCATGTCCATCTCCAGTACCAGCCGGGCCTGCCGCTCTCGCGCGGCAAGCTGATCATGTGGCTGTTCCTCTCCACGGAGATCATGTTCTTCGCGGCCCTGCTCGGCAGCTACATCGTGCTGCGGTTCGGTGCGGCGGTCTGGCCGAAGCCCCATCACGTCCATCTCTCGGAGCCGATCGGGGCCTTCAACACGTTCGTGCTCATCTGTTCGAGCGTGACGATCGTCCTCGCCCTCGAGGCCGCCCGGGCCAACAAGGCGGGGCTCGCCAAGCTCTGGATGGCGCTCACCCTGGCGCTCGGCACGTTGTTCCTCGGCGTCAAGGCCTACGAGTATCAGGCGAAGTTTTCCCACGGCATCTTCCCGATGGCTCCGCACGGCCTGATCCACGAACGGCCGGACCTCTACTACGGCTCGGCCGTCCGTGCCCGGCTCGGCGAGCCCGCGATCATCGACCGGCTCAAGGAACTCGACGAGACGCCTGCCGAGAGCCTCTCGACCGAGCAGCGGGCCGCCCGCACCGCCCTGCAGCAGGTGCGAACGATGGTCATGGACCCGAACCAGCAGGCCTTCGACATGGCCGTCGTCGCCGACCAGATCGCGCCGTTGCCCGCCGAGGGGGCCGGGAGCCACGGCGAGGGTCACGCCCACGGCATCAACGACGCCTTCCCCTGGTTGCGGCTGCCGATCGTGATTCCCGGCGGCAACATGTGGGCCAGCACCTACTTCCTGCTGACCGGGTTCCACGCCGTCCACGTGGCCGTGGGCCTGCTCGTGTTCGCGATCATGTGCACCTGGAGGCTCAATGCGGCTCGGGCCGGGGCGATCGAGAACATCGGCCTCTACTGGCACTTCGTGGACCTCGTCTGGATCTTCCTGTTCCCGCTCATGTACCTGTTTTAGACCCGCGCCGAACACGCCCGAGACACCACCATGACCGACCATTCCGCCCACGATCACGCCGCCGGCCACGATGACCATGCCCACGGGGGCCTCGGCAAGTACATCGCCGTCTTCATCGCCCTCTGCTTTCTGACGACGATGTCGTTTTTCACCTACTCCGCCGCCTGGCCGTGGCGGGATCAGCCGGAGGTGGGCTGGGCCTTCATGATGGCCGTCTCCTGCACGAAGGCGCTGCTCGTGGTGCTGTTCTTCATGCATGTCATCTGGGAGGCAAACTGGAAGTACGTGCTCACGATCCCTGCCGCGATGATGGCGATCTTCCTGGCCATCATGCTGATCCCCGACGTCGGCCTGCGGAATCGCATGGTGTCGCAGGAGCGTGCGCTCCACATGGCCCGCCCGTCCGACGTGCTGCTCATGGAGCGGGCCGGCGAGGCGAAGGTCGTGGCGGACCCGGCCCACTAGGCCGGGACGGGATGCCGGAACGACCTCGAGGGGAGTGGACCGTGCGCCGCATGCTGCTGCTCCCGTCGCTGGCCGTGGCCGTCTGCCTCGCTGGCTGCCGGAGGGATGAGGGCCGTGGGA
>JBJTAA010000282.1:0-4671 GCA_046090525.1 Planctomycetota bacterium | reverse complement strand
GTTCCCCTGCCCGACGGCCGCACGATGCACGGCCACGTGATCGAGCGAAACGTCCTGGCCTGGCACGCGCCGAGCGTGCAGTCGTTCAACTTCCGCAACCTGCCGCTCGACCGCAATCGCTGCGACCACAACCTCGTCTGGCACTTCGGCGAGCCGATCACGACGGGAGCCTTCAGGGTGAAGTCGGCGGTGGGCGGGAATCTCGCCGGGCCGAACCCGGGGTTCGAGGAGGGAGCAGCGGGAACACTTCCGACCACCTGGATCTGGGCGGTCCGCCCCTCGCCGGCCGACACGGCGGCCGTCACGACCGACGAATCCCGCTCCGGCCGCCAATGCCTCCGGATCGAGGGCATTCCCGACACAGCCAACGCCGCCAAGGAGGAGTGGGCGCGGCTGCCCGGCGTTCGTGGCGCCGAGGTGGACGTGGAACCGGGGGGCGTCTACCGGCTCGTGGCCTGGCTGCGGGCCGCAGAGGCCGGCACACCCGTGGAGATCGGATTCACCGCGTACAAACCCAAGGCAACCCACTGGACCGAGATGCGGCGGTTCATGGTGGGCCCCGAGTGGTCGCGGCACGAGGTAATCGCGCGGATTCCCGCTCGACAATCCCCACCGATCGACAGCGTCCACCTGCGGTTCAGGCTGGCCCGGGAGCAGGGCGTGATGTTCGTGGACGACGTGGAGTTTCAGCGCGTCGAGCCGCTCGACGAGTGGGCGGCGTGGCAGGACGAAGGCTGGGATCGCCACTCCATCGTCGCCGACCCGCTCTTCCTGGCGGCCGAGCGGGAAGACTATCGGCTGCGTGACGACTCCCCCGCCCGTCGGCTCGGGCTCACTCCAGGGCCGCCCGAATCGACTCCGCCACCTGCTGGCCCAGCAGATCGTAGCCCGCGGCCTTGAAGTGCACGTCGTTCGGCAGCTGGGCCTCGGCGAGCCGCGGCGTGATGAAGGCGAAGAGATCGTCGATCGCGACGCCGTGCTTCTCCATCACCGTCGCCGCCGCGGCATTCCGCTCCACGATCGAGGCCGCCGTCTGCTTCTGGGCCGGCACGTCCGGGATCGGCGTCGTGGTCGCCCAGATGAGTTTCGCTCCTGTCTTCTCCAGCCGTGCCACGATCTGCTCGAGCCTGGCCACGTAGTCGGCCACCGGCGTGTTGCGATCGTGAATCCCGAAGTTGAAGTGGATCACGTCCCACTTCTCACCCCCCGGTGAACTCGCCAGCCAGGCGTCGAGGTTCGTGAGGCCGCTGGCCGTCGGCCCGCAGTTGGCAGGCGCGCGGTGCACGTTCGCCCGGCCGGCGAGCGCGGTGCGCACCGCCTGCGTGTACCCGCGTGAGACGGAGTCACCGATCAGGAGCACGCGCGGCAGCGCGGGATCGTCCTTCACGAAGTCCCAGGCGGTGCTGCGGCCTGCCACCCTGTCGCGCTTGTGAATCGGCAGATAGAAGCTGCCGAGGTTGTCTTGCAGCGCCTTTTCCCAGGCCTGCTCGTCGGGCGGGAGCCTGAGCACGAGGGCCGCATACTGCTCGTTGACCGCCGCCTCCTCGGCCTGTTTCTTGGACGCGGCCTCGGCGGCATTCGTCGGCTCGGCCTGCGCGGCGGCCGGGGCCGCCCCGGAGACGTTCGGCACCATCGTCCCGGCCAGCACCAGCACCGCGCTGATCAGCAACCACTCCCCCCTGCTTCCAAGACGCATCGGAACAGCTCTCCTCTCGTTCAGGCCCCCCGGCCAGGTCTGCAGTTCGTTCGCCACCGCGGCAGCCTACAGGCGGTGACCGCGGCAGACCATTGGCCAGATGGCCCGTCCAGCGCGCCGCTTTTCGGTACGATGCTCGCGGCCGCGACGGGACCTGCGTGACGAACGATTCACAACTCGGCAGTCTTTGGCCGGCACTGAGGAGCGCACCATGATGCATATCCTTCATACCTGGGGCTTGATCACGTCCGTCCTCTGCGCGACGGCTGTCCACCATCTCGCCGCGATCGGCGCCGAGCCGCAGGAGATCGTGCTCTGGCCCGAGGGTGTGCCCGAGCCACGCGTGCCGGCGGAACCCGCCGAGGTGGTCACCAAAGGCGCCGATGGGATCGCCCGTCGCGCGAACGTGTCGAAGCCGCGGCTCATGGTGTACGACCTGCCACAAACCGATTCGGCCAACCCCAGGAGTGCCGTACTCGTGGTCCCGGGGGGCGGCTTCGGCATGCTCGCCTCAGAACACGAGGGCTCCGACGCCTGTCGCTGGCTGAACGATCACGGCATCGTGGCGTTTCTCCTGCTCCATCGGGTCCCGACGAACAAGATGCCGGCGCCCAATGCCGCGCCGGTGCAGGACGTCCGAAAGGCCGTGCAGGAGGTGCGGCGGCGGGCGGCGGAGTTCAAGGTCGATCCGGCGAAGATCGCGGTGCTCGGCTTCTCGGCCGGTGGCCAGGCCGCGCTGGTGGCGGCCACGAATCCAGCGACGTTGCCCGACGCCGATGCGGCCGTTTCGCCCAAGCCCGACGCGCTGCTCCTGCTGTACGCCTGGCAGATCGTGGGCGACGGCAATCAGGGGCTGCGGTCGGATGTGGCGATCGACGCCACCGCGCCGCCGACGTTCATCGCCCAGTGCGGCGACGACGTGAGCTCGCGGCCCGAGGGCTCGGCCAATCTCTACCTCGCACTCGTGAAGGCCAAGGTGCCGGCGGAGATCCACATCTACGAGCGCGGGGGGCACGGCTTCGGGCTCAAGGCCGCCAACACGCTGCCAGGCCAGCTCGACTGGAAGGCCCGGGCGCTCGACTGGCTCCGTAGCCGCGGCTGGTGACGCCCGCTTGCGGGCGGCGGGAGACGCAGCCAACAGCGACCGGCCTCCGACGGCGGCCCGAACTCATGAGCAGCGTCGTGCCGGGGCTGGAGCGGGTGATTTTTTGAACACTGGATCCGACGCCGTACAGGCCGCGTTGCGCCTCGCCCGGGCCTGCCACCAGCTTTGATCGAGCCAGGGTGTTCGCCAGACAGGGCGGGCGACGTCACACGACGGGCTCCCACCCCGGCCTGTAGTCGCGGCTCCAGAGGGCGTCGGCCTCCGGGGCATTCCGGGGGCGGCCCGTCGCCGGATCACACTCGAGCACCTGCCCCGTGCGATAGGCGATATTGCCCAGGTGGCACAGCAGTGTGCTCTTGTGACCCTCCTCGACGTCGGCACTCGGCACGCCTCCATCACGGATGCAGGCGGCGAAGTTCGCCATGTGCGGTGCGGGCACCTCGGCGGCCCGCAACCGCTCGGCGGCTTCGGGATCGGCCGGGATCGGCTTGTTGCGCTCGTCGAAGATCTCATAGCCGCCCCGGACATCGATCACGATCGAGCCGGCTTCACCCAGGAACTCCGCACCGGTGCTCTGGCCGTTGCGGCCGCGCGACGTCCAACTCGTCGTCTCCCAGAGAATCGTCCGGCCGCCGAAATCGAAGACCGCATCGAGCGTGTCGGGGGTTTCCTGATCGTCGTCGTAGCGAAACCGCCCGCCCGTCGCGGTCACACGCAGGGGATAGTCCACGCCGAGCCCCCAGCGGCAGATGTCGAGAAAGTGGGGGCCGTTGTTGGCCAGTTCGCCCCCTCCCCAGTGCCACCGCCAGTGCCAGTTGTAGGGAACGATGTTGTCGAGATAGTCGCGGTCCGGGGCCGGCCCCTGCCACAACTCCCAGTCGAGCGATGCCGGCACCGGCGCCTTCTGGCCGCGGCCGATCGACGGACGCCGGTTGACGTACCAGCCGCGGGCGTGCAGCACCCGGCCGACCCTTCCGCCCCGCACCAGATCGATCGCCTCCCGGACGCCGGCGACGCTGCGGCGCTGCGTGCCGATCTGCATGACCACGCCGTGCTTCCGGCGGGCCTCGATCATCAGCTCACCTTCGCGGGGCGTATGGCTCGCCGGCTTCTCGCAGTAGACGTGCTTGCCGTGTGCAGCCGCGAGGATCGCGGCGGGGCCATGCCAATGGTTCGGCGCCGCGATCACGACCGCGTCGATGCCCTTGTCGGCGACCGTCCGGCGGATGTCGCAGCCGATGTCCGGCGGCCGCCGGCCCAGATCCGTGAGTTTCTTGGCGGTGACTGCGGCGATCTTCTCGTCGACGTCGATGAGCGCACCGACCTCCATGCCCGGCACCCGCACGATGTCGTCGATCAGCTGGCGACCGCGGGTGTTGGCCCCCATCACGGCGACGACGATCGTGTCGGCCGCCGCGGTGGCCCGCCCAGACGCTGCGACCGCCGCCGCTCCGGCGGCCACACGCTGCACGAACGCTCGCCGGTGCATCGCCATAGACGCTCCCTCTGTACCGCGACTTCACGCTCCGCTCACGGGATACCATACGTCCGCGATGACTGGCAACCGCCTCGTGCGCGCTGCGGTCACGGCGGCAGTTCTGCGGCCGCAATGCAGCGGCTCGACCGGGGTTGATGGGAGGGGGGAGGCGATCGTGCCGGGCTCACGGTACGCACCTGTGTCGATGAGCGACGGCTCGAGCCGTGGCAGGGGCAGCCGCAGGATCGGCACGCTGCAGGGCGATCTACTGGCTGGGGAACACGATCCCGTGGGTCACAAGCAGCGGACCCGCGAGGTGGTCGCTGTGTTTCGCCCGGTCCGACACCCGCACGACGTTCTGCAGGGCTGGACTGTCGGGAAACCGGGCGAGGC
>JBJTAA010000281.1:0-3096 GCA_046090525.1 Planctomycetota bacterium | reverse complement strand
CCGGGGCACCACCTTGTTGTATTCGCCCTGGGCCTGGTTGATCATCTGCTCGCGTTCCTGCTGGGCCCGGTTGACCTCGTCGAACGAGGCCTGCACCGGGGCCGGCGGGTGGACGTTCTTGAGTTGCACCTGCTGAACCCGCAGGCCCATGTCGAGATCCTGGACGAGCGCCGTGAGGCGGTTGATGGCGTCGGTCTCGATGCCCTGGCGGCCGATCGTGAGCACCTCGTCCACCGTGCGATCGCCCACCACCTCCCGCATCACGCTCTCGGCGAGGTCGCGAAGCGTGGCGCCCGGATCCCGCATGTTGAAGAGGAAGGCCTCGGGATCACTGATCTCGTACTGCACCACCCACTCGACATGGGCCGCATTGAGGTCGCCGGTGACCATGTCGCTCTCGAGCTCGGGTTCGGACGACGGCTGGAAGCGGTTGGTGGCGCCGGCCGTGCCGAAGCCGAACTCCATCTTGAGCTGCCGCTTGACCGGCACGATCGTGACGGTGTCGATGCCGAAGGGGAGCTTGAATCGCAGCCCCGGCCCGACCGTGCCGATGAACCGGCCGAATCGCTGGATCACGCCCACGCTCTCGGGGCCGACCGTGTAGATGCCGCGGGCCAGGCCGGCCGCCAGCAGGACGAGGAGCGCGAGGGCGCCCAGCCAGCGGGGATCGAGGCCGCCGAATCCCGGCGGCAACTGTGGATTGCGAAACTGCCGGGAGTTGTTCACGGGGCTGGCCGTGGCGCGGGCGGGGTGCGAAGCGGTCGACGCCAGTTGGCGACGCCTGCACCATTGATAGTCCGCGGGACTACCCGTGTCGAATCACACCCCGGGAATGGACCGGCTCCCGCGGCGGCTCCCCGCGTTGTCGGCCCCGCGCAGGCGTGCGAGAATCCCCGCTTTGGAGGCCGCGTGTCCCGCACCATCCGGAGAATCCGCATGAGCCGACTGCCCCTCGCCCTTGCCCTGCCGGCCGCTCTGGCCGTGTCGTCGCTGGCCGGCGGCGCCGACCCCTGGCTCACCGTCGCGGGCGGCGAGGGCCCCGGCCGGGGGATCAAGGTGGTGCTCGTCAGCGGCGACGAGGAGTACCGCAGCGAGGAGGCCCTCACACAACTGGCGAAGATCCTGGCCCGACACCACGGCTTCGACTGCACCGTGCTCTATGCCATCGATCCGAAGACCGGGGAGATCGATCCCAACGAGCAGCAGAACATTCCGGGGCTCGCGGCGTTGCGGGACGCCGACCTGATGGTGATCGCCACCCGGTTTCGCAACCTTGCCGACGACCAGATGAAGGAGATCGACGACTACCTGCGGGCCGGCAAGCCCGTGGTCGGGATGCGGACGGCGACGCACGCCTTCAACGTGCCGCCCGACCGGCTGTTCACCCGATACAGCTGGAACCACAAGGGGGAGGCCTTCCTGGAGGGCTTCGGGCGGCAGGTGCTCGGGGAGACCTGGATCAACCATCACGGCCACCATGGCAAGGAGAGCACCCGCGGGGTGATCGCGCCGGGTGCCGCGGGGCATCCAATCGTGCGCGGCATCGCCGACGGTGACATTTGGGGACCGACCGATGTCTACGGGGTTCGCCTGCCGTTGCCGGGCGATTCGAAGCCCCTCGTGCTCGGGCAGGTGCTCTCCGGCATGACGCCCGACGCCAAGCCTGTGGAGGGCATGAAGAACGACCCGATGATGCCGGTGGCCTGGACGAAGACGTATGCGATCGACGGGGGGCCGAGCGGCTGCGTGTTCACGACGACCGTGGGAGCGGCCACCGACCTCGTGGCCGAGGGCACCCGGCGACTGCTCGTGAATGGGTGCTACTGGGCCGCGGGTCTGGAGGACAAGATCCCGGAAAAGTCGTGCGTCGACCTGGTGGGCACGTTCGAGCCGACACCGTTCGGGTTCAACGGCGCGCGGAAGGGGCTCAAGCCCGGCGACCTGTAACCACGATCCAGGAGTCCGGTCACGCCGTGACCGGTTCAGGCTCGAAGTCGCGTCACCGCTGACCGGGTTCCGGCGGAACCGAGCTCCTGAGTGGCACAAGCGATGTGGCGAACTGCTTGGATGCCGCAAATCGGAATGCCCCGGGATGGAGCAGTTCGGCGAGCACCTCGAGCGAATCGCCCAGTCGGGGGCCGGGGCGATTGAGCAGGTGGTGGCCGTCCACGGCCCAGAGCCGCCCCTCGCGGACGGCCCGCAGGCCATGCAGGTGCCGCTGCACGGCCGGCGTCTCGGTTTCGGCCACGATTCGCTCGAGCGTGAAGCCGCAGGGCGAGAGGATCACGACGTCGGGATCGGCCGCAGCGATCGTGGACCAGTCGATCCAATGCGAGTGCTCGCCGGCGCGGCCGAGCACATCATCGCCCCCGGCCATCGTGACGAGTTCCGGCACCCAGTTGCCCGCAGCCATCGGCGGGTCGAGCCACTCGACGACGGCGACCCGCGGCCGCGCGGCTCCCTGCCGCCCGAGGGCCGCGACGCGACAGGCCACCGAATCGCAGCGGGCCTGCAGCCGGGCCACGAGTTCACGCGCCTTTGGCAGCGTGGCCGTGGCCTCCCCGACCGCGCGAATGTCCTGCCACAGGCCGGCGAGTGACGTGGCCGCCAGCGGGATGATTCGGGCGGCATGCCCGGAGCGTTTCACGGCTGCGGCGACGTCGTCGCCCGCGATCGCACAGACATCGCAGGTGGCCTGCGTGAGGATCACGTCGGGCTTCAGGGCCGCCAGGGCCTCGATGTCGAGAGCGAAGAGCGCGTTCGACGTGCCCGGCTCGGCGGTGACCGCCCGACCCACCGCCTCGTGAATCTCCCGGCTCGATGCGGCGGGATCGACACGCGGGCGTGTGAGGGCGGGCAGGCCGCCGACTTCGGCCGGCCAGTCGCACTCATGGGAGCGACCGACGAGATTCGGCCCGAGGCCGAGCGCCCAGGCGATCTCCGTGGCTGCGGGGAGGAGCGAGACGATACGGATATCGGCGGCAGCCATGCCATGAATTGTGACGCGGGGAGGGCCCGTTGTCCGGACCCACCCCACAACCACCCTCTCGATCGGCTACTGCAAGCCACCAACGGCCCTCGAGACCAAAGCTCCCG
>JBJTAA010000280.1:0-6615 GCA_046090525.1 Planctomycetota bacterium | reverse complement strand
TCCGGCGGAACCGGGCTCCTGGGGCGCCGTGACCGGATCACACATGGCGCTGCGTCGATTCTGAACTGGCCCAGGAGTCCGGTCACGCCGTGACCGGATCACGCTTGGCGCTGCGTCGATTCTGAACTGGCCCAGGAGTCCGGTCACTCCGTGACCGGATCACGCTTGGTGCTGCGTCTAGTCTGACCCGGTTCCGGCGGAACCGGGCTCCTGGGGGCGGAACCGGGCTCCTGGGGGCGGAACCGGGCTCCTTGCCGGGCTACGTGCGGCAGAGGCGTCGCAAGACGGCGAGGTTCGCCCGGTCGCGGGCGGGCGACGGCTTGCCGTCGGCGGCCTCCTTCGGCGTCTCGAGCACCAGCGGGATCCCCGCCAGCCGCGGGTGGTTCACGATCAGCCCGAAGGCGGCGCGGCCGATCTTGCCCTTGCCGATCGCCTCGTGCCGGTCCACCCGCGAGCCGCATTCCTTCTTGGAGTCGTTGGCGTGGATGAGTTTGAGCCGCCCGAGGCCGATCGCCCGGTCGAAGGCGGCGAGCGTCTCGTCGAGCGCTGCAGCGGGGGCGAGCGGATAGCCGGCCGCGAACACGTGGCAGGTGTCGAGGCAGACGCCCACCCGCTTGGCAAGCCCTGGCTTCGCGTCGATCACCGCGAGCATCTCGCCAATCTCCTCGAATCGCGCGCCCAGGCAGGAGCCCTGCCCGGCGGTGGTTTCGATCAGGATCCCGGCCGCGAGCCCCTTGGTCTTCTCGAGCGCCTCGGCGATTCCCCTGGCCGCCCGATCGACGGCCTTCGCCACCGGCTGCTCGCCGGCCGCGCCGGGATGGGCGACCACCCAGGGAATGCCGAGCAGTTCGGCCCGACGCAGTTCCTCGATCAGGCCCGCGATCGACTTCTTTCGCAGCGCGGCGTCGGCCGCCGCGGGATTGATCAGGTAGGAGTCGTGGGCCACGACGATCTCGAGCCCCGCCTCGCGGACGGCCGCCCGAAATGCGGCCGCCTCGGCGGGGTCGATGGGCGAGGTCTGCCACTGGTTGATGTTGCGGGTGAAGACCTGCAGGCACTCGCAGCCGGTTTCCACGGCCCGCTCGACCGCCTTGGTGAATCCCCCGGCGATGGACTGATGGGCCCCGAAGGCTCTCGGGGGGCGGCGGCGTCTGGTCGCGGGCATGGTCGCTCCGGGAAAAACCGCAGTGTACGACCGACCGGGCGTGCCTGTGGCCCGCCCGGCGGAGCGTCACACTTCCGCGTCACCGGCCGCGGGCCTAGAATCGGGGCACGCTTGGCTGGGCCGCCTGCCTGGTCGGTCCCCGGAAACGCGACGATGGGCAACCTTCTCCTGTTCGTGTCGGTGGCGGCGGTGGCCCTGGTCGCCGTGATGGCGGTGATCCTCGCGATCCGGCCGCTGCGGCAGGCGCGGGCGGCCGAGCGGCTCGCGCGGGCCCGGCGCGACTTCCACCGGCAGCGGGAGCCGCTGGAGGCCAAGTTCATCGAACGGGCCGCGGCCAGTGGCAAGCCCCGTGGGCTCCGGTGGCTCGACGTCGAGTTCGACGACGACGTCGTCTATGCCCGCGACCGCCGCAAGGGACTGCTCAAGGCACTCGTCGCCATCGAGGTGAGCTTCGAGGCGGTGGAGGGGGGCAGCATGGAGGAGGTGGCCGCCGAGACGGTGAGTCGCGTCCGGGCCGCGACGGCCGAGTTTTCCTACGACGGCACCCGCTGGCAGACGGCCGGCCGCGTCTACTTCAACCTCGCGCCGACGGCGACGGTGAAGTATCTCTCGAGCGACCTCGAGATGGTGGCCGAGGAGCACGCCGTCCCGCGGGCGTGAATCGCTCTGCGGGTGAATGAGCGTGGCCTGACCGCGGCCGTTCGCATCGCTCGATGCCTACGGCCTCGCCGCCGGCCCGCGAGGCCAGGTCGACCACGACTCGCTCGTCGGTGCCGTTGGCAACCAACCGCACCGCGCCCTCAGCCGTGGCCACGTTGGCTCCCGCCGGATGATCCGAGAAGAGCGACATGCTGGCGGCGTTACGGAAGAAGGCGGTGGCGGGGCGACTGTGTCGGCGTCGGGTTGACGAGCGACACGCCGCTGGGTGACGTGGGGCCCACCGTGATGCAGTTCTGCCCTGACGCCGAGAGGCCGCGGTAATCACGGCCCGGGTAGATTCCGCGTCCCGTGATTTCGTAGACCAGAAACGTCTTCGACAGGCCGTCTTTCACCTGATTCGTCGAAACGGCCTGCGTCATCGATGTGGACGCGAGGTTTGGGAAGATCCCGTTATCGGCAGCGTAAGGGGTCGACGTGCCCGGCAGGGTATACCGCGAGTTGCCCGGCGTCACTCCACTGCAGGCGGAATAGTCGATGCACGCGAGGCCTTCGCCTTGTCCGGGATCGAGCGTTCCGTTTGCGTCCTGATCGATGATCCGGTGATCGGGCCCGCGTGACGGGTGATGCCTCGCCGTGCTCGGGCAGATGGAGAAGGAGATCACCTTGGATGCTGCCCTCCGATTCCAGGGGCTGTCCAGCGGGGCCTTGGGGTAGAGCCGGCCGTTCGGTGACTCGCCATTGAAACTTGAGGACGGCACGTCGTCCTGTGAGACCGAGATCTCCTTCTGCTTGTTTCGGCACCGCAGCCGCCGGTATGCCTCGCGGGCGCTCTGCACGGCGGGCAGAAGCAGGCCGATCAGCACCGCGATGATTGCGATCACCACGAGCAGCTCGACCAGCGTGAACCCGCTCCGTCGTCCTGCCTGGGCGTTCGTGGCGCGACTCCCTTTTCGCGGCGGCGGTCGGGTCCGGCCGAGCAAAGCCGGTCGACCCCGTTCCTGCGGTCCGAAACTTTTACTGATGTCGCCCAGCTTGCCCCCCTCTGCCGCTTGGCCAGTTGTGAAATCTTCGTGAGCGTCGGCGAACCGCCTGGGTAAGCCACGAGGGGGGTATCGGTCGAGCCGGTCATTCGGTCGTGCCCGTCCCAGCAGGCCGATATGCGTGTGGGAGGACGGGGATGGGTCACATCAGTTGGAGGCCCCTCGCGCTGGTGGTGCCGCTCGTGGTCGCTGCCGCGACCGCCGGAGCCGCGGCACCCGCGCTGCCGCTCGCGCCGGCCGAAGAGCCCCTGCCAGCCGCGCAGCGATCGCTGCGCAAGGCCGAGGAGTATCTCGCCGCGTCGTGCGAGATGCTGCAAAGCGGCCACCGCCACGCGCTCGACGGCTACTACGTCGCGTGCCAGGAGGCCTGGAACGCGGTCCAACTCTGCCCGCAGTCGCCCGAGGTGCTCTGCCGGGCGAGTGAACTCTACGCCGACGCCCTGGCCGGCTTCCTCGAGGCCGCCTGCCGCCAAGGCCGGATCCGAGACGGTGGCGTGTGGGTCGGTCCACCGGGCCGACTCGTGAAGGTGCCGCTCACGCCCAAGGCCTTGCCGGTGCCGGTCGAGGCGATCGCGTCGCTCGAGCCGCAGGCCCAAAGCCACGACAAGCGGATCACGAGGCGGCATCTGCGCGACGGTTTCGGCCTGCCGGTGGCGGTGCGGCTCGATGCCCGGAAGCTCGGCGGAGCGGATGAGCGGTTCGCCGCCGACCGGCAGTCGCTGGCGGCCACGGCCGTGCTGCGGTTCGACATGCCCGGCGGCGAAAACGTGGCGGAGAAGTTCGTCGGACCCGTCGCCCGTGACCATGCCGCCGCGGTGCTCGACCTCGCGAATCCGGTGGAGATTGCGGCGGTGAAGATCGGCCCGGCCCGGCCGCATCTCGCGGCCGACCTCTCGGCCCCGCTCCTCGACATGCTGGCGGGCATGCCCCAGTCGGGCATCGAGGGCTTCCTCCAGCCATTCGGCCGGAGCGACACCCGGGCCAGGCTCGAGTTTCTCGAGCCGCACCAGCCCGGGCGGATCCCGGTGGTCTTCATCCACGGGCTGGCCAGCGACGAGGGCACGTGGTTCGACCTGATCAACGAACTGCGGGCCTGGCCCGAGTTTCACCGGCGGTTCGAGCCTTGGGTGTTTCACTACCCCACGGGCTCGTCGTTCCTGCAGGCGTCGGCGAACCTGCGGCGGGAGCTGGCCTCGGCCGTGGCGGCGGTCGATCCGGAGGGCCGCGATCCGGCGCTCGAGAAGATCGTGCTCGTGGGGCACAGCATGGGGGGGCTGCACGCCAAACTGATGGTGGTCGACAGCGGCACCGCGATCTGGGACTCGATCGCGACGGTCCCGTTCGACCAGATGCGGCTCTCGTCGCGGGCGCGGGCCACGGTGCAGCAACTGGCGTTCTTCAAGCCGCTGCCCTTCGTGAAGCGGGTGGTGTTCATCGCCACACCGCACCGCGGCTCGGTGCTCGCTTCGCTGGGCGTCGGCCGGGTCGCGTCGCTGGCGGTCCGCGAGCCGGCGGAGATCGCCGCGATCCGGGAGCAGGCCGAGGCCCTGAACCCCGGCGCCCTGCGGCCCGAGTATGCCACGCGCGTGCCGACCACCGTGGACCTCCTGCAACCGGGCTCGCCGACGCTCCAGGCGATCGAGCGGCTGCGGCCAGCCTGCTGGGTGGCAACGCACTCGATCGTGGGCGACGTGCACCCGTCGCTGACCGGCGGCCGCGACGACTGCGTCGTGCCGGTGGAGAGCGCCCACGCGCCGTGGGCGCTCAGCGAGATCTTCGTGCCGGCCAGGCACACGAAGGTGCATCATCACCCGCGGACGGTGGCCGAGGTGCAGCGGATCCTGCGGCTGCATCTGGCCGAGTTGGGGCCGTAGCCGTCGACGTGGCGGCGGGATTTCGTCCCGCCGAGACCGGGCTGGGTGGCTGTCCGTTGCCGGACGTCGTGGGGGATGGCCGAGCGGATTCCGCGGGTTGGAAACCCGCGGCCACTGTGAGGAACCTGGCTTCACCCCAGGAGCCCGGTTCCTCCCCCGGAGCCCGGTTCCTCCCCCGGAGCCCGGTTCCTCCCCAGGAGCCCGGTTCCTCCGGAACCGGGTCAGCATTGACGCGGCGCCGCGCTTGATCCGGTCACGGCGTGACCGGACTCGTGGTGCCCGCGTCCCGGCCCCGCGTCCCTACTTCGGCGTCGTCCGGCGGCCGGTGCGGCGGCGGCTGGCCTCGGGCATCGCCTCCTCGACGAGCCGCGTCATCGTGTTCAAGTGCACGCCCAGCAGTTGGGCCGCCTTGCCCTTGTGGCCATCGGTCATCGTCAGGGCCTGCCGGACCGCGAGCTTGCGGAGTTCGTCGAGGTTCACGATGGGCAGCGGGTTGTCGATCGTGACCGGCAGGCTCGCCATCGCCGCGGCCGGGATGTCAGTCGACTCCGGTGCGGACACATCGTCGTCGGCCGGCAGCGAGGGCGGCGCCTCGAGGGCGTAGATCCGCTCGATCACCTGCGCCAGCTGCCGCACGTTGCCCGGCCAGCGATAGCGCATGAAGCGGGCGAGCGTGGAGGCGTCGGGCCGCCAGGGCTCCACGCCGAACTTCTCGGCGAAGAAGAGGCGGAAGTGATCGACGAACAGCGGGATGTCGGCCACGCGATCGCGGAGCGGCGGCACCGCGAGTTCGATCGTGTTGAGCCGGTAGAAGAGGTCCTCGCGAAACTTGCCCGCCCGCACGTCGGCGGTGAGGTCACGGTTGGTGGCGGCGATCACCTGCACGTCCACCTGGAAGGAATCGGTGCTCCCGACGGGCGTGACTTCCCGCTGCTGCAGCACCCGCAGAAGGCGCGGCTGCAGATCGAGCGGCATCTCGCCGATCTCGTCCAAGAACACGATGCCCCCTTCGGCCGCGCGGAAGACGCCCCGCGAGGGACCGACGGCGCCGGTGAACGAGCCCTTTTCGTGGCCGAAGAGTTGGCTCTCGATGAGCGTGGCGGCCATCGCGCCACAGTTGACGGCCACGAACGGCTTGCCCGCGCGTGGGCCCTGGGCATGGAGCGCCCGGGCGATCTCCTCCTTGCCGCAGCCGGTCTCACCGGTGATCAAGACGGTCGACTCGACGAGCGCCGCGCGGCGCAGCGTGGCCTCGAGCGCGACGGCCGCGGGCGACTCGCCGACGAGCCTGCCCCACCGACGGCCTCCGCGGAGCCGGGCGGCGAAGGGTGCCCCTGTTTCACCATTGCGGTGAACGCCATTGCCGTTCGCCGCCTGGGCTGGCGGCGTGATTGCGATGCTGGCAGCTGACGCTGCACCGACAAGGTCCGAGTCCATGACTGCTCGTTTCGCTGAAGGATGTGACCTGGCGATACCTAAGAGGCGAGTATGGATTCCCCAGATGAGTGAAAGATGAGAAGCATCCAAGATTCTCCCCGGGGGAAACGTTTTGTCCAGCGTATTTTTTGGGCCCGCTCCGGCAAAACCGTTGCAGATGGAAGGGTTTCGCCCAGGAGCCCGGTCACTCCGTGACCGGATCACGCTTGGCGCTGCACTGACCCGGTTCCGGAGGAACCGGGCTCCTGGAGTCCGGTCACTCCGTGACCGGATCACGCTTGGCGCTGCACTGACCCGGTTCCGGAGGAACCGAGCTCCTGGAGCCCGGTCACTCCGTGACCGGATCACGCTTGCCGCTGCACTGACCCGGTTCCGGAGGAACCGTGCTCCCGGAGTCCGGTCACTCCGTGACCGGATCACGCTTGGCGCTGCACTGACC
>JBJTAA010000279.1:0-8501 GCA_046090525.1 Planctomycetota bacterium | reverse complement strand
TGCCCCTGCTCGAGATCCGGGACCTCGTGACCGCGTTCCACACGCCCGCCGGCCGGGTGCCGGCGGTGGACGGAGTGTCGCTGTCGATCGAGCGGGGCGGGGCGGTCGGGCTCGTCGGGGAAAGCGGCTGCGGCAAGAGCGTGACGGCGATGAGCGTGCTTGGCCTGGTGGCCGCGCCGGGCCGGATCGAGCGGGGAAAAATCATGCTCGAAGTCGATGGCCGGCCGCTGGATCTCGCCGGGCTCCCCGAGGGCCGGCTGCGGCAGGTCCGCGGCGGCCGTGTGGGGATGATCTTCCAGGAGCCGATGACGAGCCTCAATCCCGTGTTCACGATCGGCAGCCAGGTGGCCGAGGCCGTCCGGCTGCATCGCCCGGTGACTCACGCGGCGGCCCGGGCGCGGGCCCTCGAGCTCTTCCGCCTGGTGCGGATCGCCGATCCCGAGCGGCGGCTCGACGAGTATCCCCACCAGCTCTCCGGCGGGATGAGGCAGCGGGTGATGATCGCGATGGCGTTGGCCTGCGAGCCCGACCTGTTGATCGCCGACGAGCCGACCACGGCGCTCGACGTCACGATCCAGGCGCAGATTCTCGAGCTGCTCGCCGACCTGCGGCGCCGCCTGGGGATGGCGCTCCTGTTGATCACGCACGACCTGGGCGTGGTGGCCGAGACCTGCGACCACGTCGCGGTCATGTATGCCGGCAGGATCGTGGAACAGGCCCCCGCCGCGGAGCTCTTCGCCCGCCCGCTGCATCCCTACACGATCGGCCTGTTGGCGGCGCGGCCGGAGCACCGCACCGGCACGGGTGAGCCGCTCGCGGCGATCCCGGGGATGGTGCCGCAGCCGCGGGATTTCCCGGCCGGCTGCCGATTTCATCCACGCTGCCCCTTCGCCCGCGAGCCCTCGTGCACGTCCGAGCCGCCGGAACTGCGGCCGTTGTCCCCCGGCCACCTCGTCCGCTGCCACTATGCCGGGGAGCTCGGCCCACCTGCCCGGGAGGGCCTGCCGCGATGACCGAGCCGCTGCTGGCCGTCACCGGCCTCGAGACCCACTTCCCGATCCGCCGCGGCCTGCTGCGGCGCACGGTCGGCGCCGTCCGCGCGGTCGACGGGGTCTCGTTTGCGATCCCCCGGGGCAAGACCCTCGGCCTCGTGGGGGAGAGCGGCTGCGGCAAGACGACCGTGGGCCGCAGCATCCTCCGCCTCGTCGAGCCGACGGCGGGCGGCATTCGCTTCGCGGGGCACGACGTGCGAAGCCTGTCGCAGGCGGCGCTGCGGCCGCTCAGGCGCCGGATGCAGATCGTGTTCCAGGATCCCTATGGATCGCTCAATCCGCGGATGAAGGTGCGGTCGATCCTCGAGGAGGGGCTCGTGGTGCACGGCCTGGGCGACGGGCCGGAGCGGCTGCGGCGGATGACGACGGCGCTCGAGCGGACGGGCATGCCGGCGGCGACGCTCGCCCGCTATCCGCACGAGTTCTCCGGTGGGCAGCGGCAGCGGATCGCGATTGCCCGGGCGCTCGTGCTCGAGCCCGATTTTCTGGTGCTCGACGAGCCCATCGCGGCGCTCGACGTCTCGATCCAGGCCCAGGTGGTGAACCTGCTCGCCGAGCTCCGCCGCGACCTGGGGCTCACCTATCTCTTCATCTCCCACGACCTCTCGGTGGTGGAATACATCTCCGACGACGTGGCCGTCATGTACCTGGGGCGGCTCGTGGAGCACGCCCCGGCGGCCGCCCTCTACGCCGCGCCCCTGCACCCCTACACGCACGCGCTCTTCTCGGCCGTGCCGAGCGTCGACCCGGCCCGGCGGCGGGGGCGGATCGTGCTGCCCGGCGACGTGCCGAGCCCGGCCCGGCCCCCGGCCGGCTGCCGGTTCCATCCCCGCTGCCCCCTGGCCGAGGCCGTCTGCCGCGAGCTCGATCCCCCGGCCACGCAGGTCGGCCCCCATCTCGTCCATTGCCACGTCGCCGCCCGCGAACTGGCCGCGGGTGGCGCAGCGGCAGCTTCGGCAAAAATCGCTGCCGCCCTCGCCGCGGCAGGTCACCAGAGCCAGGCACCTGCGGTGCCTGCCGGTTGACGAGTCCACGGCTGCAAGCACGGCCGCGGAACCGGACGCCGCATCATTCTCATCGCCAGCGATTCCGCCGGCAGGCCGACAGCATGACCGGGGCGGCCGACGTGCTGTACACTCTTGCATCGGGGCGTCGCGGCCCGGGTCCGTCGATTTGGAACGCCTTTTGAGACCTGCCTGACCGCCAGATGAGCACGCCTCGAGGAGCGACCCCGATGCCACCATCGCGGCCCGTGTGCGGATCGATTCACCGCCTCGCGTGGGCGGTGGCAGTCATGGTGATCACGGCCGCCGGCTTCGCTGCCGAGCCCGGCTCGGGCAAGGGGGGCGGCCTCGTGCCCGGTTCCAGCATGCCCCGCGCAGGCCTGACCCGCGAGGAACTCCTCCGCGAGTGGGACCTCGACGGCGACGGCACGATCAGCAAGCCGGAAGCCGATGTGGCCCGCGGCCGCATGCGGCGCAAGCGACTCGACATGCAACTCGGAGCGGGCGTCGATCCGATCACGGGCCTGCCCCGCGACATCGACACCGAGTCGACCGAGCCCGCGGAAGGCGACGAGGACGAGCCCGTCTTCAGGCTTCCGCCCGAGGACCCGCCCCCGGCCGCCAAGCCTCGGGCCGAGACGTCGCCGCCCGGCATGCGGGCTCCCGCACCTGCCCGCGAGGAACCCGCCGGTGTGGCGCCAACCGCGCCCGCACCGGCCCCGACTTCGCCTCTGGGTCAGGGGGGTCAGCCGGCGACGGCGGCCACGCCCACGCTCTCCGGCCGGGCTTCGTGGCTGCCGCCGCAGCCGATGGCGCCGGCCATGACCGGCGGCGTGCGGGCCGGCGCCCCGGCGGCCGTGCCCGGATATGGCTCGGGCCCGTGGTCGAGCCTCAATGCCGGCCGGCGGCCGGCGGGCCAGCCCGCAGGTGGCGGAGGAGCCGATCGCACCGGCGTCGGCGGCGGACTCGTTCCCGGACCGCGGCTCCCGGGTCGGACGGGCGCCCTCATCCTGCCCAACGCATCCCGGGCGGGAGCCAGCCGGACGCCCGCAACGCCCCCCGCCCCGGCGACCCCGACCATTCCCGAGCCACGGATCACCGCCGAGGACATCGGCGGCTACCGGCCGTGACCGGCCCGATCCTGGTCGTCGCCGACAACGAGGCCATCGCCCGGCTGGCGCCGCGCTGGGCCGAGCAGTTCGCGGCGGCCGGCAGGCTCCACCGGGTGCGACTCGCCGGCGCTCCGAGCGACCGCGAAATCGAGCGGTTGGCCTCCGAGGCCCGGAGCCTCGCTGCGGTGGCCATCGCCGCGGCCGGCGGCGACGCGGCGCGGTCGCTCGCCCAAGCCGTGGCGAGCCGGCTCGGCCTGCCGCTGGTCCAGCCTGAGGCGGCGGCCGGCGGCGCGGGATAAACTTCCCCGGTCGCCACCTGTCACCAGGGACTCCCTTCCATGCCGATGCTTGCCCCGTCGCTCGCGCTCGTCGCGCTGGCCATCGCCACCACCCTTTCGGCGGCCGAACTGCCGCCGGCGGACGCGACCGCGTCGGTGATCGTCGCTCCCGGGATCGCCGACGACTTCGATCCGGTGCGGAAGGCCGTGAGCGAGATCAAGGAGCGGACCGGCCGCGACTACCGCGTGGTCGTCGTCGACTCGGAGGGCCGCGAGGGGGGCGCCGGGCGACTGCTGCCGCGGCTGGTGGACCGCTGGTGGGAGTCGCGCACCGAAGGCAGCGGCTACGACCCGGCAGGAGACGTCACGATCCTCCTCGACATCGGCGATCGCTCGATCGCGATGGACGTGCCACCGTCGCTCTTGGCGGAAGCCGGCCTCGATCTCGACGACCTCGAACGGCGGGTGATCACCGACGTCTTCGTGCCCAAAGCGAAGGACATGCGCTATGCGGATGGCTTGGCCGAGCTCGTCACCGCGACGCAGCAGACGATCACGGATCGGATCGCCGCGCGGGCCAAGCGGGCCCGGGATGCGGAGGTGTTTCGCACCCGCACGCTGCCCATCGGCCTGGTGAGCCTGGCGGCGGCGGGCGTGGTCGGCTGGCTGGCCTGGCTGCGGATCCGGCACGCGAGTCGCCGGGCCGCCGCCCGCGAGCGGCTCGCCGCCTTCAAGCAGGAGGTCGTGTCGCTCTCCGACCTGCTCGACGCCCAGCGGGAACGGCACCGGATGCTGCCCCACTCCGACCCCGACTTCAAGACGCCGATGACCGGCATGACGCGGAACGCGTACGACGCGGTGCAGGACGCGATCGCCCGCTACCGGGAGCGCTGGCTGGGCCTGATGGACGTGTGGGAGCGGGCGGAGAAGCGGATGGGCGACGAGTGGTTCCTGGGCACGGCCGCCAGCGACGACGTGGTCGCGATGCTCGACGCGGCCGACGCGCGGCCGCCGCTCGACGAGGTGGCCACGGCCTGCCGTGCACCGCTCGACGCGCTCGAGACCTCGCACGAGCGGGCGCGGGAACTGGCTGCGACCCTCGATGGCGAACTGGCCGCCGCCCGGGCCCGCCTCGACGCCCTGGCCGCACGCGGCCGGTCGGCCGCCGCCTTCGAACCGACGCTCGCCGAGGTGCATCGGGGCCGCGAACTCGGCGGCGACGACGTCGAGAGCGACCCGGTGGCCGCCCGCGGACGCCTCGAGGAGGCGCAGACGACGCTCCAGAAACTCGTCGCCGACGTCGAGGCCGTCGAGGCGGCCGACGACCGCCGCCGCCTCGCGGCCGAGCGGGTCGCCGAGATCCGCCGCCAGGTGGCCGCCCGCCGCAGCGAGGGCTGGCTGCTGCGGGAGCCCGGAGCCGATCCCGACGACCTCTTGACCACGGCGGACCGCGAGGCGACCCGGGCGGGCGAGGCGCTCGACGCGGCCGATATGGAACTCGCGGCCATCCACCTCGAGCGGTCCGAATCGGCCGCGGCCGAGGCGGCCAAACTCGTCGAGAGCGTGGTGGCCGCCCGCAGCCGCGCCGAGGCGCTCCTGGCGACGCTCACGTCCCGGCTCGAGAGCATCACGGCCGCGGGGCCGGCGGCCGACGGCGACCTCGCCTTCCTCGCCGACCGCTATGCGGAGACCGCTTGGGAGGATCTCGCCGGCAACCCCAAGCAGGCGGCGGAGGCGGCCCGCCGGGCCGGCGCACTCGTCGACGAGGGGAGGGCCGAGGCGGACCTCGCGCGGCAATACTACTTCCGCGCGGTGGCGGCGCTCGAGGAGGCGGAGCGGCAGGCCGACTGGGCGCTGACCTGCCTCGCGGCCGTCTCGGCGCGGCGCCGGGAACTCGACGAACTCGTCGAGTCGCTCCCGGCCCTGCAGCAACGGGTGGCCGGCCGCGTGGCCGAACTGGCCGCGACGCTCGGCCGGCAACGGACCGACCGCGCCCGGGCCAACGAGCGCTGCCGTGAGGCCGGGCGGATCCTGGAAGCGGCTGGTGGGCTGGCCGCCGCTCGGCGCCCCGATCCCCGGCTCGTGGAACAGGCGATTCGCGCGGCGGACATGGCGGCCGCTCGGGGCGAGGAGTTCGCCGCCGAGGATGCCCGGCTGGCGGCCCAGGCGGTCGCCGATCTGGCCGACGCCGAGGGGCTCTTCCGGCGGGCGGCGTCGTGGTATGCCGAAGGCGTGAAGGCCGATGTGCGGGGCGTGGAGCAGGCGCTCCGCGATGCCAGGAGCCTGCTCGAGCAGCAGCGCTACGAGGATGCCATCCATGCCGCCGGCGAGGCGGGTGAACGCGCTCGGCTGGCCTACGCGGCGGCCACCGCGGAGGCCGAGCGGCGGCGGGCCCGCAGGATCGCGGAGCAGCGGCAGCGGCAGCTCGAGGAATCGTTCGCCCGGATGAGCCGCGGCGTCGGACCGTGGGTGATCTCGCTTCCCAGCGGCGGCTTCACGGGCCCCAACCCCTGGCGCTCGAACGGCTCCCTGCCGCGCTCGTTCGGCGGCGGGCGGTCCGCGGGCGGCGGCTGGTCGCGGGACGTCGCCGAAGTCCGCTGGTAGCCGCCGGCTTCCGGGGGCGAACTCAGCGCAGCTCGACCGGGGCGATCTCGAGGCGACCGATCTCCGCCACCGGTCGGGCGACATCAGCGACGGCGGGCCGCGACTCGAGCATGCGCTCCATGTCGGCCACGCGGCTGGCGATGGCGGCCGGCACACGCTGGCGGTCCGCGGCCGCATCGATGGGGCCGTCGAACACGACCTGCCCGGCGGCATCCCGCACCATGAGCCGCGTCTGGTCACCCCGACTGAGGCGGATCTCGAAGTCAGCATCCTGACGCACGAGCGTCTCGTCGGAAAGCCGCTGCAGGCGGCTGGTCGCCGCTGCCTGGGAGGCGGCGGGCCGCGCCGTCGGCACGAGCGCCAGCGACGAGGCGGCGGGACGGAGCGGCCGGCGGACCGGCGGAGCCGCCGGCGCGACGCCGGCCGCCGCGGTGCGGGTGGCGGACTCGTGCGCGTGCAGCGGGATCCGCACCTCGCGGCCGCCGCGGAGCACGGTGCAGACGAGCGGATCGACGGGGCGGGCCGCCTCGAGCAACGCATCGAACTGCTGCGGCAGCACCAGGAGCTGGTCGTCGAGCCGCACGAGCACGTCGTGCTGCACGAAGCCGGCCGTGGCCGCCCGACTGCCGGCGACCACCTCCTCCACGACCAGACCGGCGCCCCGATCCAGGGCGAGCTGCTGCCGGAGCACCGCGGAGGCCCGCGTCAGGCGGATGCCCAGCCCCTCGCTCGTGACCGGGGGACTCGCGATCTCCGAGACGGGCTGCAGATGCGAACGGACCGTCGGGGCTTGATCGGCCGCCGCTGCATGGCGCGCGAAGGCCGCGGCAAGGACGAAGGCGAGCATCCGGGCGAAGCCCGGCCCGAACGGCATGGACGAGTTGGTCATGGGGTGATGGCAGCGAGTGAAGTCGAACGGCCGAGCACCGGTTCCGAGGTGGCTATGTGACGTTTTTCCCGCGGCCACGCCAGATGACTGCGGCTCGATTTCGGGGCGGCCGACTGGCGCGCGTCAAACTGGCGAAGCAGGGCAGTCGCGCGAGGCGCCGTCGAGCACGGGCCGGGGAGCGACCGGCGAGGAGGCGAAAAGCCTGACCGTGGCCGGCCCGCCGACTGCCTCCCCGGCGCAATCCGGCCGATATCAGGCCTGTGGCGGCAGCGCCCGGATCGCGGGCCCGGACCACCCGGGCCGCCGCGCAACCACCCTCGGAGGGGAATCGAGATGTCCACCCGCACCTGGATCGGATCGGCACTGGCCCTGGCATGCCTCGTGGCGGCGGCCGCCTCCGTCGATGCGGCCCCACCCTTTCGGCTGGGTCGGATGCTCCGCGGCCCGCAGCCGTCGGGCAAGGTGGCCGGCCCCGTTCCCGATCGGCCGCCGCTCGTGCCCGGCACGGGCACGCTCGTCAAGAACGTCGTCGACGACTTCGAGGACGAGAAGTGGAAGTGGAATCCGAACCTCCCCAAGAGTTCCGAGGAGCAGGACAAGCGGATCCGCGGCCCGCTGGGCAAGAGTGCCAACGGCCGCTGGTTCGAGGGGCCGAAGCGGGGCACGCCCGACGTGGTCAAGCGGGTCGAGTTGCCGGCGCCGGGCCTCGAGGACAGCAGCCACGGCCTCCTGATCGCGACGCTGCACGCCGGCATTCCGGGCCGCGTCACCTACGAGATGCAGCAGGACGACCTGATCTACAACCTCGGCAAGTATGCCGGCCGGGGCATGTCGGTGGGCGACAGCCCGAGCTTCGTGGTGCGGGTCTACATGCCTCCCTTCGAGCAGTGGGAGAATCGCAGCGGGCCGAGCTTCGGCTTCCGCACCGGCTGCTTCACCCACGCGATCATCACCGGCGAAGATCATCCCGACCGCGGCCTCTACGGCGTCGAGGAATACTGGCCGGGCATGTTCATCTGCTTCGAGAGCAGCCACGACGGCAAGTACAAGGAGGACGGGGCCTACATCCGCGTCCGCAGCGGCCGCAACGGCGGCGAGATCCGCGGACCCAAGATCGAGCAGCTCGGCTGGTGGACGCTGGGCATCTCCTTCTCCCCGGACGGCGTCGTTCACTACTTCGCCAGCCCCGGCGTGGATGATCTCACGCCCGAGGATCACATCACCTCGCAGTATCCCTACGCCTACCGCACCGAGTGGGTGAAGACCTTCTTCTTCAACGTCTGCACCCACGACGACGGCAAGACGTGGAGCACGCCCTGGGTGATCGACGACCCGAAGGTCTACTTCGTGAAGCGGCAGCAGCTGGCCGAGAAGCCGGAGACCGCGGCCACCCGCTGAGGGCGTGGGGCAGGCTGCAAGCCTGCCCCACGCTAGAGCGTATTCGAGTTCGGTTTAGCACCGGTTCGGGGGCGGCAAAAGTCTCGTCGCCGGGGCGAGGATACGCCCAAGGCTCCTCGAGCGTTCGCCGACCCCCTCACCTAGCTCTCTCAGCTTCCGGCGTC
>JBJTAA010000278.1:0-10552 GCA_046090525.1 Planctomycetota bacterium | reverse complement strand
TCGCGGCGACGCACCACGAAGACCCGGCCGCCATCGGCCTGGCCACAGTCCACTGGACGGTCTGGCTGGGCGGGATTCTCGGCCTCGTGTTGGCGGCCGTGCTGCTGCTCGGCTGGGTCAGTTAGAGCGCATCCGAGTTTGGAGTAGCACCGGTTCGGGGGCGGCAAAAGTCTCGTCGCCGGGGCGAGGATACGCCCAAGGCTCCTCGAGCGTTCGCCGACCCCCTCACCTAGCTCTCTCAGCTTCCGGCGTCGTCGCTAGAGCTATCGTGAATCAACTCTAGCGGCCGCGAGCCGGCGGAGCTGGCCGCAGGCGGCGTCGATCCGTGCTCCCTTGCGCCGCCGCACCTGCACGTTCACGCCGGCACCCGCGAGCACCTCGAGGAACCGCTCGAGATCCCGCCGCGACGGCTCCCTCCAGGGCATGCCGGCCACCGGGTTGTAGGGGATCACGTTGAGCAGGGCCGCGCGACCGTGGAGCAGCCGGGCGAGCCGCTCGGCGTCGGCCGCCGAATCGTTGACGCCCCCGAGGAGCACGTATTCGAACGTCAGCCGCCGGCCCGAGGCCTCCCAGTAGCGATCGGCCGCGGCCAGCACCGCCTCCAGCCCGATCGCCTTGTTGACCGGCACCAGCCTCGTCCGGAGCTCGTCGTCGGCGGCGTGCAACGACACGGCCAGGTTGTAGCCGGCATCGAGTTCGACGAGCCGGTCGATGGCCGGCGGCAGGCCCACGGTGGAGATCGTGATCCGCCGCTGGGAGATCCCGAGGCCGTCGGGATCCCGGGCCGCGGCGAGCGCCGGCAGGAGTCGGTCGAGGTTGGCCAGGGGCTCGCCCATGCCCATCACCACCACGTGGCTGAGCCGTTCCTCGGGCGGCAGGAGCCGCGCCAGTCGCAGGAGCTGCTCGACGATCTCGCCCGTGGTGAGGTTTCGCACCACGCCGTCGATGCCGGAGGCGCAGAACACGCAGCCCATGGCGCAGCCCACCTGGGAGCTGATGCAGACGGTGCGCCGCTCGCCATCCCGCAGGAGCACGCATTCGATCCGCTGCCCGTCGGCGAGTTCGACGAGTAGCTTCTCCGTGCCGTCGTCGGCGGTCTGGCGGGCCGCGATCGAGGCGGTCCAGATCCGATAACTCGCCTCGAGCCGTTCCCGCAGCCCCTTGGGCAGGTCGGTCATGTCGGCGAACGACTCGGCCCGCTTCTGGAACAGCCAGCGGCGGACGGCCTTGGCCCGCCAGGCCGGCTCGCCGGCGGCGGCCAAAAACGCCTCCAGCCCCGCGGCCGGATCGAGCAGGTGCGGCAGGGCGGCGGCCCCGGTCGCGGGCGGGGCGTCGGGGTCGAGCACGGTGAGCGGCGGCGGGGCGGACATGGTGGCTCTCCCGGGAGCGGCCAGACTGGCGAGGGGTCCCGGGAAGGGGTAGAGTTTGGCGGACGCGAGACCCTCCAATCATACCCCCGCCACGACGGCGGCGGCCCGCCTTTACCCCCTGCCACCATGAACGAAAAACGCCTCGAGGAGCGGACCCAGTGGGTCTATGACGAACGGGCCTTCCCGGTCTGGAACGGCTCGTTCGACCGGGCGGATCGCACCGAGATGATCCGCGACGACCTGTGGGCCGGCCGCAGCATCTCGGTCCTGCTGGCGGCGCTGGTCGCGATCGGGCTGGCGCTCGCCGTCGGGACGCTCGCGTTCGTGGCCAACTGGCGGTAGCGAGCGATGCCGCAGGCGGCGGTGACAGCCCGCGCCCCCGCGAAGCTCAACCTCTCGCTGGCAGTGCTCGCCCGGCGGCCCGACGGGTTCCACGAGATCGAGTCGCTGCTCGTGCCGGTCGATCTGGCCGACACGCTCACGGTGCGGGCCGGCGGGCCACCGGGAATCCGGCTCTCCGTCCAGTTCGGCGGGCTGCTGGCGAGCGACCGCGGCCAGCCGCTGGCCCGCGACGTGCCGACCGACGCCACGAACCTGGTCGTCCGCGCGGCCACGGCGCTGGCCTCGGTCGCCGGCATCGAGCCGGCGCTCGACATCGAACTCGTCAAGCGGGTTCCATCCGGCGCGGGGCTCGGCGGCGGCTCGAGCGACGCGGCGACGGTGCTCGCGCTCGCGGCCAAGGCCTGGAACCTCGGCTGGCCGACCGAGCGGCTCGCGGACCTCGGCGCCACGATCGGCAGCGACGTCCCCTGGTTCTTCGCCGGCACCGCCGCGATCGCCGCCGGCCGCGGTGAACGGATCGCGCCCGTGCCACCGCTGCCGCCGCTTTTCGGCGTGATCGCCTGTCCGACGGAGGGGCTCTCGACCGCGGCGGTCTATCGCGGCTGCACGCCCGAACCGGAGCGGGCCGGTGAGGCGGGTCAGCTCGCCCGAGCGCTCGCGACCGGTGGCTTCGAGTCGGCCCTGCACCTGCTGCACAACTCGCTCGAGGCGCCGGCCCGCTCGCTGTGCGGGTCGATCGAGCAACTGCTCGCCGACCTGCGGCAAGCCGGCGGGCTGTGCCCGCGGCTCACAGGCAGCGGCAGTGCCTGCTTCACGCTCTGCCGCACCGCCGCCGAGGCCCGCGCCATCGCCGTCCACCTCGCCCGGCTCGGGGACGGCGGCCGCCCGCGCTGGCCGGGCGTGTTCGTGGTGCGGGTGGGCGGCCCTGGCGGTGGGCAAGCGCCCGCGTGACCGTCGGGCCTCGGCGCCCGCGGCGCGGCTGGCCCGATCGCCGCCTGAGCCTATAACGCAGCAGGTGATCGCACCGACCCCCTCCCCCGCCTCGCCCATGAGCACCACCCTCGTTCATCCCGGCCACGAAAGCGTCGCGTCCTCGGCTCCCACGATCGACGTCGGTGAGCTCCGCGACCGGCTCGTCGCGCATCGTCTCTACGAACTCGTGGACACGCCCGGCCGGCTGCGCTGGTTCATGGAGCACCACGTGTTCGCGGTCTGGGATTTCCAGAGCCTGCTCAAGGCGCTCCAGCAACGGCTGACCTGCACGACCGTGCCCTGGGTGCCGACGGCCGACCCCGAGGCGCGGCGGATGATCAACGAAATCGTGCTCGACGAGGAATCCGACGAACTGCCCGAGGGAGGCGCCGCCTCCCACTTCGAGCTCTACCTCGACTGCATGGGCCGGGCCGGCGCCGATACCGGCCCGATCGGGCGGCTCTTGGATGCCATCCGCGGCGGCACGCCGCTCTCCCAGGCGCTCGCCGGCTGCGGCATGCCGCCGGCGGCCGCCGCCTTCGTGCAGCGGTCGTTCGCCGTCATCGACTCAGGCTCCACGCCCGCGATCGCCGCCGCCTTCACCTACGGCCGCGAGGACGTGATTCCCGACATGTTCCGGCGGATCGTCGGCTCGCTGGCGCAGGATGACCCGGCCCGTTGGGAGCGATTCCGCTTCTACCTCGACCGGCACATCGAGCACGACGACGCCCACCACGGGCCGCTCTGCCGGCGGATCGTGGCCCGGCTCTGCGGCGCCGACCAAGCGGCCTGGGCCGCCGCCGAGGCGGCCGCGCGGGCGTGCCTCGAAGCGCGGCTCGCGCTCTGGGACGCCGTGGCCGCAGGCATCGAGCGGGGCGCCTGTTAGGGCCGCCGGGCGACCACCAGAAACTGCTTGCCGAAGACCGGCCACACGAGGGGCAGCTTCAGATAGGCCGCGAGCAGCGCGACCGGAGGCCTGAAGCCCTGCGACATCGAGTAGGGCAGGAATCGCGGCACCACCCGCTCCTCGGTGAAGCCCGTGAGCGTGAGGATCTCGACGAGCGACCGGTCCGTGAGCGGCAGAAAGTGGTCCCAAAAGTCCCAGTACGCCCCGTGCAGGAAGCGGATGTTGGGGCCCAGGCAGATGATCCTGCCCCCCGGACGCAGGCAGCGAAACGCTTCCTTGAGGGTCCGACGCAGCGCATCCTTGTCGGGCAGGTGCTCGAAGAAGTTGCTCGTGAACACGACATCGAGCGACCCATCGGCCAGCGGCCACGGCCGGGCACAATCCTGGAGGATGGTCTCCACGCCCGCCCCGACCCGCCCGGGCATCTCCGGGTTCATGTCCATCGCGATCCGGCGCCCGGCCTCGATGTGCCGGATGAACTCCCCCCACCCGCTGCCCAGATCGAGCACGCACGCGCCGGACGGGACGTACCGCTGAAAAAAATCCCGCGTCAGAATCTGCCAGACCGCGTCGCGGTAGGGCGCGCGCACCGCGAAGCGCCGCTCGTATTCCTTCCCGAGATCCTGCAGGGTTTCCATGGTCGAGCGCGGCCTGGGCGAAGAGGTCGACGAACGGCTCGAGGCGCACTGGCCTAGCGCCGCACCAGGGCGTGGAAGTCCGCGGTGAGCCGCTTCGTGACCGGGCCGGGAAGAACGGCGCCGATCTTCCGGCCGTCGATCTCGACCACGGGAATCACCTCCGCGGCGGTGCCCGTGAGGAAGCACTCGTCGGCCGTGTAGAGGTCGTGCCGCACGAGTGTCTGCTCCCGGCAGTCGATGCCGGCGGCAACGGCCAGTTCCATGACCGCCCCGCGGGTGATTCCCTCGAGGATGCCGGCATCGGGCGGGGGCGTGAGGAGCCTGCCCGCGCGGACGACGAACACGTTGTCACCCGTGCACTCCGCCACCTCCCCCTTGTGGTTGAGCATCAGGGCCTCGATGCAGCCGGCCTGCAGGCCCTCGAGCTTGGCCATGATGTTGTTGAGGTAGTTGAGCGACTTGATGCGGGGCGAGAGGGCGGCCGACTGGGTCCGCTGCGTGGCAGCCGTCACGATGCGCAGGCCCTGCTCGTAGAACTCCCGCGGGTAGAGCGAGATCGTGTCGGCGATCACGATCACCTGCGGATGGCTCGTCTTGTTGGGGTCGAGCCCGAGGCTGCCGGCGCCGCGGGTCACGACCAGCCGCACGTAGCCATCGGCGAGCTTGTTGGCGGCGAGCGTGTCGACGACGGCCTTGGCCAGCGTCTCCTTGGCCAGCGGGATCTCCAGGCAGATCGCCCGGGCGCTGGCGTAGAGCCGGTCGAGGTGGGCCTCCAGCCGGAACACCCGCCCGGCGTAGCTCCGCAGGCCCTCGAACACGCCGTCGCCGTAGAGCAGCCCATGGTCGAAGACGCTCACCTTCGCCTCGTGCTCGGGCACGAGCGAGTCGTTCATGAAGATCATCCGCGGCATCGGGACACCGGAGGTGGCAGGGATCGGACCCACCGGACCGGCCGGCTCAGGCCGTCTCGACGCGGCCGGCCGCCAGCCGCACGATGCGATCGGCCCGCCCGGCGATCGAGGCGTCGTGGGTGACGAGCACTATAGAAAGCCCCTCGGAGCGGTTCAACGCGGCGAGCACGTCGAGGATTCCGGCCCCGCTTTCCGCATCGAGATTGCCCGTCGGCTCGTCGGCCAAAAGCAGCCGCGGCCCCCCCACGAGCGCCCGGGCGATCGCCACCCGCTGCATCTCGCCACCGGAGAGTTGCCGTGGCTTGTGATGCAGCCGCTCGGCCAGGCCGAACTGCCCCAGCAGGTCGGCCGCCCTCCGCCGGGCCTCGGCCCGCTGCTTCCACCAGGCGAAGACGCCGTGGCGGATCAGGAGCGGGGCCAGCACGTTCTCGAGCGCCGTCAGTTCGGGCAGCAGATGGTAGGCCTGGAAGACCATGCCGATATCGGTGTTCCGCAGCCGGTCGCGTTCGCGGACGGGCAGGTCGTCGATCCGCCGCCCGGCCAGGTGGACGCTGCCGCCGTCGGCCCCGTCGAGCAGCCCCATCAGGTGCAACAGCGTGCTCTTGCCGGAGCCGCTCTGGCCGATCACCGAGACGAACTCACCGGAGGAAAGGTCGAAGTCGACGCCCCGCAGCACCTCGAGCGTGCGATCCCCGGAGCGATACCGTTTCCTCAGGCCCCGGACGGAGAGCAGGGCGGCCGGGGCGGTCGTGGTGACGGCACAGGCGGGACGGTCGAGCGTGGCGCTAGTCATGCCGCAGGGCCTCCACGGGATGCAGGCCCGCCGCCCGCCAGGCCGGCAGCACGCTCGAGGCCACGGCGATCGCGATCACCCCGGCGACGATCCAGGCGATCGTCACGGGATCGACGATGGTCGGGATCTTGAAGAAGTAGTAGATCGAGGGATCGAACACCCGCTGGCCCGTGCACCACTCCACGCCCGCCCGGATCGTGTTAATGTTGAGCGCGATCGCCAGGCCCAGGGCGAGCCCCGCCCCGGCCCCCACGATCCCGAGGAACAGGCCGTAGCCCAGGAAGATGCCGGCGACGCCGGAGGCACGGGCCCCGAGCGACTTGAGGATCCCGATGTCGCGGGTCTTCTCGACCACGATCATGAAGAAGATCGCCAGGATCCCGAAGCCCGCCACCGCGATGATCAAGAACAGGAGGATGTTGAGCACCGCCATCTCCATGTCGACGGCGGCCAGGAGCGGCCCCTGCTTGTCCTTCCAGGTGGCCACGGCGTAGAGGTCGGCCGGAAACGCCTTGCGGAGCCGGTCGCGGACCTCGTCGAGGTCGGCCCCCGGCTGGAGCTTGATCTGGATCGAGTTGACGCTCGCCAGCCCCGACTGCGGGTCGATCATCCCCCGCATCCGCTGCAGGGCCGCGATCGGCACGAACACGAAGTTCGAGTCGTACTCGCTCATCTTGCTCTCGTAGAAGTCGACGATCGTGAAGGTGTCGCTGACCGCCTTGGGGGGCGTGCCGGCCGTGGGGAAGGTCACCTTCACGTCGTCGCCCGGGAGGACGAGAAACCGGTCGACGCCGCTGGAATCCCGGAAGCTCGCCAGGCCGATGCCGGGCACGACGCCGGTGAACTGCTCCTTCGCGGGGTCCATCCGCGTGCCCTCCTCGGGCCGGGCCTGGCGAAAGGGGTCGGCCGGGCGGCCCGCAGCCGGCTCGGCCGCGGCGTCGGCCGTGGCCGCGAGCACCGCGTCGACCTGCTGATCGACGGGGCGGACGGGGTTCCCGGGGCCGGCCGCGGCGTCTCCACCGGCCGCCCGTTCGGCGTCGAGTTTCTCGCGCCAGATCCGCTCCCGCTCCACCCGCATCCGCCGATGCGGCCAGCCTGCCCCCTCGAGCGCGGGCCGGGTCGGTTCGGCTCCACCCGCCTGGCTGTCGACGGTGTCGTAGCCCCCCTCCCGCAGGTCGAAGGACAGCTGCTGGCGGTTGGCGGGGTGCTGCAGGTAGCGGCCGAAGTCGCTGACGCTGGCGTGGGTAGCCTCGTCGATCCCGATCAGCATCACCTGCCGCGTGATCCACTGGCCGCGGACCTGGAAGTTGAGCATCGCCGGGACGGCCACGGTCGGCGTCATGCCCACGATCTCGTCGCCGGCCGCCCGGCGGATCTCCTCCATGTGCCAGTCGGGATCCTGGAAGCCCGAGAGCGAGTGGCTCTCGAACACGAGGTCGGAGAGGATCCCGTGGATCCGCGTCTGCATCTCGTGCGAAAAGCCGGCCATCACCGCGTTGACGACGATCATCGTCGCCACGCCGAGCGTCACGCTGATGACGCTCGCCAGCGCGATCCACCGCGTGCGGAGGTAGCGCCAACAAAGCAGCAGCTTGTACATCGGGGGCGAAGCCTGGCCGGAAGGGGTGGCGGGGGCGGGAGGGTAGCAGCGGCCGGACGAGCGAAAAAGCCCAAAAACGCCCACTTGCCCAGACTGCGCAGAGGTCCGCGTTGCTCGGGCGACAGACACACGGCGGACCCATGGACCGCGAGGGGTTGCTCGTGCCAATCGAGCGGCGTTGCTGGCCGAGCGCAGCAAGGATTGCGAAGCGAAGGCCGGCACCGAGTGAGCGCAAGGCAGGATGCCTGGAGCGAACGTCCGGCGAGATGGCATGGGCAACCCCGAGCCCCCACCGCAAACGCCCGCGAACCCTCCCCAGACCGGTTACGTACCAGCGGAGGTTTCGGTACTTCCATCAGCCAAGGAGGGCTCGATCATGGATCCGCACTTCAACGAATACCTCGCCGCCATCGTCGGGATGCACGAGGTCTACGGTGAGCCGACCTGCGACGGGACGAGCGAGTTCCACGAGGAGCAGGCCGCCCAAGCGGTCGTGCCGGCCGCCGCCTGACGCGATTCACTCCGCCTTCGGGCGGTGGATCGGAAACAGGATCACATCGCGGATGCTCGCGGCCCCGGTGAGGAACATGACCAGCCGGTCGATGCCGATCCCCAGGCCCCCGGCCGGCGGCATGCCGTACCGCAGCGCCTTGATGAAGTCGGTGTCCATCCGGGCCATCGACTCGTCGGCCGGCAGGCCGGCCAGCTGCGTGCGGAAGAGTTCTTCCTGGAGGTCGGGGTCGTTGAGCTCGGTGTAGGCGTTGGCGAGCTCCATGCCGGCCACGTAGAGCTCGAACCGCTCGGCCACGTGGGGGCTGCCGGCCTTGCGCTTCGTGAGCGGGCAGACGGCGGCGGGATAGTCGAGCACGAACACCGGCCCCGAGAGCGTCTCCTCCACGGTCGCCTCGAACAGGTCGCTCTTGACGACGTCGGCGTGGCGGCCGGCCGTCTCGATGCCCGCCTTCGCCGCGGCCGCCGCGACGCTGGCCGGGTCGGCGGGATCGCAGCCGGTCACCTCGCGGAGCAGGTCGTCGTACCTCGCCCGGCGGAAGGGCGCCGTGAGATCGACCGTGTGCCCCATCCACTCGAACCGCCCCGGCGTGCCCGCCGCCGCGGCCGCCTCGAGGATGATCGCCTCGGTCAGGTCCATCATGCTGGAATAGTCGCCGTAGGCCTCGTAGGCCTCGAGCATCGTGAACTCGGGGTTGTGCCGGGGGCTCACCCCCTCGTTGCGATACACGCGGCCGAGTTCGAACACCCGCTCGAGTCCACCGACCAAGAGCCGCTTCAGGTGCAGTTCGAGCGCGATCCGGAGCACGAGCGGCATGTCGAGGGCGTTGTGGTGCGTCTTGAAGGGCCGGGCCGCGGCGCCGCCGGCGCTCTCCTGGAGCGTAGGGCCCTCCACTTCGAGGTAGCCACGGTTCGTGAGCACCCGCCGCACCGCCTCGATGATCCGACTGCGGGCCACGAACCGCTCGCGGACACCCTCACCGTGGATCAGGTCGAGGTACCGCATCCGCTGGCGGAGCTCGGTGTCGACCAGGCCGTGGAACTTGTCGGGGGGCGTCTCGATGCTCTTGGCGAGGAACGTGATCCCGCTGGCGAAGACCGTCATCTCGCCGGTCTTCGACCAGCCGAGCCGGCCGTCGATGCCGACCAGGTCGCCGAGGTCGAGGCAGCCGACGACGTGCCAGGCCTCCGGACCCACCTGCTTCTTGCCGAGCATGATCTGGATCCGGCCGGTCCGGTCGGCGAGCGACAGGAAGACCAGGCTGCCGGCGCTGCGTTGCAGCATGATCCGCCCGGCCACGCGCACGCTCGGCCCATCCTCGGCCTCCTTCGCCACGCCCTCGCCAGCCTGCCGCACCTCGGCGATCGGCGTCGCGGCGTCGAACCGCTGGCCCCAGGGGTCCACGCCCTGGGCCACCAGTTTCGCGAGCTTGTCGCGGCGCGCCTTTTCGAGCTGGGCGGCGGTGCCGCCGGCGGCCTCGGCCGGGGTCTTCGGATCGTGGGGTTCGGGCTCTGCGTCGGGCATGATGGGGTCGCGGGGCTCCGGGATGGGTCGTCGTGGTCGGGCACCAGCGTACCCGGATAAAGGTCATGGCGTGAATGGTTCTCTGAATCGACGCGCAGGCTCGGGGTCGCCCGTGCCATCTCGCCGGACGCTCGCTGCGCCCATCCTGGGCTTCGCTCGCTCCGTGCCAGCTTCGCTTCGGCATCCTGCCTGCGCTCGCTGACAAGGCCGTCTCGATTGGCATGGGCGACCCCTCGCAGTCCGGTAGTGCGCAGGGTAGAACGCTGCGTGTCATTACGTGACGGTTTCTGCCTGGCTGGCCGAGAGGAGACCGATGACAAGCGTCGACAAGGATCGGCCGGCACTGTTCGCCGTGGAGATCCGCACCACCCGCTGGGCGGAGCTCGTCGCCTGGTACCGCGACGCGCTCGGGCTCGAGGTGCTCTTGCGGGTGATCGACGACCGCTACGCGCTGTTGGAGGCCGGCTCCGCGCGGCTGGCGATCCTGGGCCGCGATGATGCGGTGCCAGAGAGCCGGCGGTGGAGCCTGGCCTTCGAGGTGGCCGACCTCGAGGCGACCCGTGACCGGCTCTCGGCCGCTGGCTGCGCCGCGCCCGAGCCGACCGCCAATCCCGAGGGGTTTCGGGAGTTCGTGGTCGCCGACCCCGACGGCAACCGGATCCGGCTCTTCGCCTGGACTCACGAGCACGCACAGGAGTGACACCGTCATGCGACCGGCCCTGATCGGCATTCTCACAGTCTCCGACCGCGCCAGCCGCGGTGACTACGCCGACGAGGGGGGACCTGCGATCCGTGACTATCTCGCGGAGGTGCTCTCCAGCCGGTGGGAGCCGCGGGCGCGGATCGTGCCCGACGAACTGGAGACGATCGCGGCGGCGATCCGGGAGTTGGCCGACGCCGGCTGCTGCCTCGTCGTGACGACCGGGGGCACGGGCCCGGCTCCGCGGGACGTCACGCCCGAGGCCACCGAGCGGGCCTGCACCA
>JBJTAA010000277.1:0-14402 GCA_046090525.1 Planctomycetota bacterium | reverse complement strand
CCAGTCGGGGCCGCCAACGCGAGCCCACCCAAGGCGAGTGGCGAGACGACGAGGATGGATGCGAGCAGCTGGTGGACCAAGACGTTCACGATGCAGCCTTTCAGGGGGGAGGGTGTCCTAAGGATGCCCGGCAGTATGCCGGAACACGTCCGAAAAACCCACAAATGCCGGCGGAAAGGGGTCCTTGTCGCACAAATATGCGACTTCTGCTCGAGGCAGCCCGCCACTAGTCTCGACTTGGGGAATTCGGTTTGCAGCGAGGGTTTTCCGTCGGGGATTGATGAGGGGGGCCTCATGCGTCGTTTCGTGCAGCGATCGACCGGTGTTTCCGGATTGGTCCGATGCCTGTCGGGCCTGATGCTGGCAGCGCTTCTGGCTTTAGCCAGCGACCAGGTGCTGGCTGCCAGTGGATCGTGGTCGGCGACGGTCAGTGGCAACTGGAGTAACTCCGCCAACTGGTCGGGCGGGACGATCGCCGATGGCGTGGGCTTCACCGCGACCTTCGCCAACGACATCACCTCGGATGTCACGGTCACGCTCGATTCGCCACGGACCATCTCCACCGTGGTGTTCGGCGACGCGGCCACGGCCACGGCGGCCAACTGGACGCTCGGCAACGGTGGCACCGCGGCCAACGTGCTCACGCTCGATGGCAACGGCGGCAACGCCGTGCTCACCGTGAACGCCCTGGGCACCGGCGCCTCAGCGACGATCTCGGCGGACATTGTGGCCACCAACCTCGGCGGCTCCACCAACCTCCTGAACCGTACGGGCGCCGGCACGCTCACGATCTCGGGCAACCTGACGGTGCCGGACAACAGGGAACTGCGGTTCTCCAGCGGCACGACGAACCTCACGGGCTCCACCGTCCAGGCGCAGAAGTTCATCATGCAAGGCGGCGCGACCGTCAACTGGTCGGCGGGCACCGGCAACCTCGGGTTCAGCAACTATTTCGGCGTGGGTGACAACACGAGCGGCACGTTCACCATGACGGCCGGAACGATCAACTACAACCTGACCAGCGGAGGCTCGGGGGTCTTCATCGGCAACGGCGGCAACGGCACGGCGACGATTTCCGGCGGCACCTTCAACGTGACGAACACCGGTGGCACGGGCTCGGCGAATCTCTACCTCGGCGCCGGCTTCAACGGGACGAGCACCGCCGCCCACTCCGGCTCGCTCACGATCAGCGGCTCGGGCGTCTTCAACTTCAACGGCAGTGGCACCATCAAGCTCACGAACGTCGCCGGCCAGACCGGCACGATCAACGTCGACAGTGGCGGCACGTTCCAACTCAACGGGCGGCCGATCACGATGGGGGCCGGCACCGCCGCCTTCAACTTGAATGGCGGCACGTTCCGGCTGTCGGCCAACAACAGTGCCATCTTCGGCGCGGCGACCACCAACTTCAACACGCTGATCAAGGCCGGCGGTGCGCGGTTCGATACCAACAGTTTTACCGGGACTATCGACACCGTGCTCGCCGAGGACCCGGGCAGCACCGGAGGCGGCCTCGTCAAGGTCGGCGGCGGCACGCTCAGGCTCACGAACGCCAACACCTACACCGGGAAGACCACCGTCAGCGGTGGGTCGCTCGAGATCAACAACGACAACCGGCTGGGGGTGGCGCCGGCCTCGTACGTGGCCGATCAACTGACGATCGACTCGGGGGCGACGCTCCGGACGGGGGCGGCCATGACCATGAGCGCGAACCGCGGCGTGACGATCGGTACGGGAGGCGGCACGCTCTCGCTCGGCGGCTCGTTCACCTACAACGGCCGATTCACGGGGGCCGGTCAGATGCTCACGGTCGGGGGCGGCGACGCGGTCCTCGGCAACTCCACGGGCGTCGCGACCAACGTCAACTGGACCGTCACTGGCAACCGGCTGTTCTACAACGGCGTCAATGCGCTCGGCACCGGCAGCGTGACGATCCAGAGCGGCGCGACGCTCGTCAGCCAGGTCACGGCCCCCGGCACCGTGGCCAATGCCATCACGGTCCAGAGCGGTGGCCGGATTTCGGCCCGCGTGGCCGCCACCTACTCGAACGTGACGATGCCGAGCACCGGTACGATCGTGTTCAATCGCGATGACTCGAACACGACCACGCTCGAGGTCACCTCGGGCGTCACGCTCACCGGCGACCTGACCGTCGACATGTCGCAGCAGGCCGCCGGCGCGGTGGGCGACGCCACGCTCTCGGGCGTGATCGCGGGACCGCACCGGCTCGTCAAGACGGGCGCGGGCACGGCACCCGGCAAGCTGATCCTCGCCGGGACCAACACCTACTCCGGCGGCACCACGATCACCGGCGGCTCGGTGCGGATCACGGCTGATCGCAACCTCGGAGCCGTGCCGGGTGCCTTCGCCGCCGACAACATCATCCTCAACGGGGGCACGCTCGAATCCGGGGCCTTCTTCACGGTCAATGCCAACCGGGGGATCACCGTCGAGGCCGCCGGGGGTGCGCTCAGCGGGGGCGTGACCTACGCCGGCCGCGTCACCGGTCCTGGCACGCTGTCGATCATCGGCAGCGGCGACAAGGTGTTCACCAATGCGACCGGCACCGCCAGCGATGTGAACCTGAACATCACCAGCGGCCGGCTGTTCTTCGAGAGTCTCAACGCCCTCGGCACGGGCTCTGTCGCGGTGGCGAACACCGCGACGCTCGTGTCCAACATGGCGGGCATCCCCACGGTGGCCAACGCGGTGACGCTCGCGAGCGGCGGCCGGCTGTCGGCCCGGCAGGCCGGGGCGATCTACACCAACGTGACGCTGCCGACGAGCGGCACGGTCGTGTTCAATCGCGACGACCAGGCCACTGGCACGGTCACGGTGACGAGCGGCGTGACGCTCGCCGGCAACCTCGAAGTCAACATGACGCAGCAGGCCACCGGGGCGATCGGGCCGGCCGTGCTGTCGGGAGTCATCGGGGGCACGGGCGATCTGTCGAAGACGGGCGGCGGGCAGTTGACGCTCTCCGCAGCCAACACCTACGCGGGCGCCACGGCCGTGACCGCCGGCACGCTGGTGGCGGCGAGCCCGACGGCCCTCGGCGTGGGTGCCGTGACCGTGGCGAGCGGCGCGACCTTGCGGCTGGCGCCGACCGCCATCGTGGGCAATACCATCACGAACTCCGGCACGCTCGCCTTCGCGGGCGGCGGCATCGCCAGGACCAGTAGCGCCGCGTTGGCGAGCGTCATGAACCTGGTGGCGGGCACCGAGGCGACCCCCCTGACGAACCTCGCCCCGGCGCTCGCCTGGTCTGCGAGGCAGCCGGAGACCTATTCCGACGTGCTCGACCTCACCGGCACGAGCGGCGCCGTCCAGATCCTGACGCTTTCCTACGACGAGTCGATCCTCGGCGGCCTGGCGGAAAGTTCGCTGATGCTCGGCTGGCAGGACGGGTCGGCCTGGGTGAACGCGGTCACGGGCAACGGAGGCTCGGTGGGCGGATCGGCCGTCACCGATGTCACGGGCAGTTACACGGCGGCCGGCGTGCTGCCGACGGCCGCATATCTGGGCAGTTGGGGACGCGATCCCGTGACGAACACGGCCTGGGCCGTGATCGACCACAACAGCGACTTCGCGGTCATGGCCGTGCCGGAGCCGGCGACGCTCGCCCTCGTCGCAGTCGGTCTGGCCGGCCTCGGCTGGAGCCTGCGGCGGCGGGTGGCCTCATGAACGCCGGCGTGCGGGGTATCCAACAGCCTCGTCGTGCCTTCACGCTGGTCGAACTGCTCGTGGTGATCGCGATCATCGCGGTCCTCATCGGACTGTTGCTGCCGGCGGTGCAGTCGGCCCGCGAGAGCGCCCGCCGGACGCAGTGCGGCAACAATCTCCGTCAGTTGGCCCTGGGCATGATCACCTACGCCTCGGCCAACAAGGACACGTTTCCGAAGAATCGGCATCAGGAGGCGCCCGCGGCGGACACCTGGAGGCATTGGGAGGCCTTTAGCGCCAACTATCGCCTGCTGCCGTACCTCGAGGAGGTGGCCCTGTACGACAGGTTCGGCTTCGGCGGGACCTTCGCCTCCTACTACTCCGGCCCCATGCAGACGAAGGTGGCGGCCTTTCTCTGCCCCTCCGCGCCGCCGGCGCCGCCGGTCACGCGGATCAGCTGGGGCGGGCCGGGCTGCAACTACGCCTGGTGCAACGGCAGCGGCGTCTGGACGCAGCAGAACAACCAGGATCCGCGGCAGCACAATGGGATCATCCACACGTATTTCAATCGCCGGGCATCGCAGGTGACGGATGGGCTGACCAAGACGCTCCTGGCTGCGGAGATCCTGCCCGGGACCGGTTTCTCATCCGGGCCTGGCGGCAACCCGGTCGGCTCGGCGACCTATCCGTACGACGTGTTCTATGCGGGTGAATCGGCATTCTCCGCGATGGCCGACAAGGCATTCCCCACCCGGGCGGAACTGGCGGCGGTCGGCGCGGCTGCGCGGGGCATGGCCGGAGGCGGTCACCGCGGCAACAACGGCTGCCTCTGGGGTTGGTACGCCCTCTCGCATACGATGTTCAACACGGCGGCGCCGCCCGACTGGGAGTATCCGACCGCGGGCGGCTCCTGCTGCCCCGGCGGGGCGACGGACTGGGGGTCGAACATCGTGCCGCCGCGGAGCATGCATCCGGGCGGCGTGAGCGCCGCGATGGGTGACGGCTCGGTGCGGCTGATCAACGGCTCGATCGACCCGCTGGCGTTCCAGCGGATGGGGAACATCCGCGACGGGCAGGTAATCTCGGAGTGATGTTCCCCGTGACCGGAGCCTGTTCGATGCGCCACTCCTCCGCGACGTGCGTGGGCTTCGGATGGCGGCGCTGGGTGGCTTTGGCCCTGGCGGTCACGACGCTGGCCGGCTGCGGGACGAAGCGGCCCGCGAAGGTGTTCCCGCCGGCCGCGTCGCGGGATGCGATCCAACGGGCGCGGGACCTGCTCGACCTCTATGCATCCGGCCAGCCTCCGGGGAGCGAGGTCGAGGGGTTTCCGACGGTCGTGGCCGATGTCCGCGCCGTCGATGCGGCGGTGGCGGCGACACTCGAGGCAGGCCTGGCCGAGATCACGGCCCAGCCTGCCTCCGCCCAGGCGACCGCGAGCCGCCTGCTCGACGACCTGCCCGTATCCGCCGCAGCGGCGGCGGCCGCGGCGGGCCTCGGGCCGGCACGCTGACCCTCAGGCCGGCCGCCCGAACGGCCCATCGCCGCAATAGTCGGCATTGCCGAAGCTCGTCAGCGACTCGTGGCCCATCGCCCGGGCCAGCGTGACCAAGAGCCGGTTGTGGGACACGCCCCGAAACTGCAGGGCCCGACCGGTTTTGAAGCCGAGGCCGCCGCCGACGAGCACCCAGGGGATATCGTCGTGGGAATGCGAGTTGCCCTCGCCCAGTTCGTCGGTCGAGAGGATCGTTGTGTGGTCGAGCAGCGACCCCTGGCCACCGGGCTCCGGTGTCTTGGCGAGCCGCTGGGCCAGGTGGGCCACCTCGCCCGCGTACCAGGCGTTGATCTTGGTCAGCTTCTCCTGCGCGTCGGCCTTCGTGTTGGGCTCGTGAGAGAGCGAGTGCTGCCCCTCGTCGATGCCCAGCCACCTCATGTGGGGCTGGCCGACGGAGTTGGTGCATTGCAGGGTCGCCACCCGCGTGAAGTCGGCCGCCAGGGAGGCGACGACCAGTTCGATCTGCATCCGGCTGATCCGGGGCATGTGGCCGTTTTGGTCGAGGATGCCCTCCCCCAGCACGAGCACCGCGTGGGCGATTTCCCCGCAACGGGCGGCCAGCTCCCGCGCGAAGCCGCGGACCGGGGCCGTGTGCTCCTCCAGGATCCGGCGGTCCTCGGCCGGGAGGGCTGCCGACATCGGGGCGCGGCGGCACGGGAGGGCCGATGGCATCGCTGGATGCGGCCGGGGTAGAGGACTGACGTGATGGAACTCTTGGCGAGTGGGCCGAGGGTGCCCGCGCCATGCTGCGGGACGCTCGATTGGCACAGACGACACTCGGGCCAACGGAGTTACCGGACCGACCACAGATTCGCCGTCGCCCGGGGCGGATTGGACGCCGTTCGGCGCGTGGCGGCAGAATCGCCCCCATGACGAGGCAGGCTGCCACCGAAGGATCGGGTCTTCCGCGATCGCGGCAGATCACGGCCGCCCCGCACGGCCACGTCCTCACGAATACCGGTGTCTGGTCGCCCGACGGGCGGTGGATCGCCTACGACATCCGCTCGACGCCCGACGGCTCGGTCTTCGACGGCACCCGGATCGAGCGGGTCGAGGTCGAGACCGGCCGGGTCGAGATCCTCTACGAGTCTCGTGCGGGCGCCTGCTGCGGGGTCGTGACCTGCAGCCCGGTCGACGATCGGGTCGTCTTCATCCTCGGGCCCGAGCGGCCGGACTCGGCGTGGAGCTACGGCCCGGCGCGGCGTCGGGGCGTCGTGGTGCGGACGGCGCGGCCGGGCTCGGCCGAAAGCCTCGACGCCCGCGATCTGACGCCCCCCTTCACGCCCGGCGCTCTGCGCGGCGGCACGCACGTGCATGTCTTCTCGCCCGATGGCGCGCTTGTCAGCTTCACCTATGAAGACGCCGTGCTCGACGTGGCCGCGGCAGGCTCGACGGAGGGCAACCTGCGGGGCGTCGGCGTCACGGCCTGCGGGCTGCCGGTCGCGGTGCCCGCCACGCATCCGCGGAACCATGCCGGCGATGCCAGCGTGCTGGTGACGCGGCTGGCTGACCTGCCGCCTGCCGACAGCGACGAGATCTGCCGCGCCTGCGAGGAGGGCTGGGTGGGCACCGCCGGCTACCGCCGTTCGGACGGCACCTGGCAGCGTCGGGCCCTCGCCTTCCAGGGACGCGTGACGGCCCCTGACGGCACGGCCGTCGACGAGGTCTTCATCGTCGACCTGCCCGAGGATCCGCGGCACCTGCTCGTGCCGGGGCCACGGCCGCTGGCCGGCACGCCGACGACCCGGCCGGCGCCTCCCGCCGCCGTCACCCAACGTCGACTCACCTTCACGGCTGGCCGCCGCCATCCCGGTATCCAGGGGCCGCGACACTGGCTGCGGTCGAGCCCCGACGGGAGCCGCATCGCCTACCTGGCCCGTGATGACGAGGGCGTCGTGCAGATCTTCACGGTGCCGCCGACGGGGGGCGAGCCCAAGCAGGTCACGGCGAGCCCGTGGGGCATCGCGAGCAGTTTCACTTGGAGCCCCGACGGCCGGTGGATCGCCTGCGTGGCCGACGGCAGCGTCTGCCTCCTGGACGCCACCGCCGGCCGCCTCCGGCGGCTCACTCCGCCGGTGCATGGCGACTCGGCCCCGCGGCCCGAGGCCTGCGTGTTCTCGCCCGACGGCACGCGCATCGCCTATGCGCGGCGCATGCCGGCCGGCGACGGCACGCTGCACAACCAGATCTTCACGGTGGACGTGCCCGGAGCCTGCCGGCCCAGGCCACACCGGGGGTGATCCGGTCACGGCGTGACCGGACTCCTGGGAATGGACTGCGAGGGGTTGCCTATGCTCATCGAGCGGCGTTGTCAGCAAGCGCAGGCAGGATGCCGAAGCGCAGCTGGCATCGAGCGAGCGAAGGGCAGGATGCCCGTAGCGAGCGTCCGGCGAGATGGCATGGGCAGCCCCGAGCCTGCGGGATCCGAGGCGATGTCGGGTGTGTGCCGGTCACGGCGTGACCGGACTCCTGGGCGTGACCGGACTCCCGGGGGCACCGGCAGCCCCGAGCCGGCGTCGCGATCGACCGGTCGCGCACCTACCGGATCTTCGCCTCGGGCAGTTCCGTCTTGATGCCCTCGTCGAGCGGCATGCGGTCCTTGCCCGGGCCCAGGCCGTGGGAATCGAGCAGGGCGGCCAGCCGCTGCTCGAGTTCCGCCCGCGTGTCGGCGTGGTCCGGGGCGGCGGCGAGGTTCACCAGTTCGCCCGGGTCGTTCGCCAGGTCGTAGAGTTCCGGCAGATGGCGGTCGGGCGAGCCGTCGCCGTGGGGATAGCGCACGAACTTCCAGCGGTCGGTGCGAATCCCACGGATGTTGGGCGTGTAGGGAAACTGCTTCTCGTAGTCGTATTCGTAGAGCCACTCGGTCCGCCACGCCGGGTCGCCCCCGTTCGCGAGTTTCCGCCAGGAGCGGCCGTCGATCTTCTCGAGCGCGGGGGCTCCGCACAGGTCGAGGATGCTCGGGGCGACGTCCTCCGTCAGCACCTGCGCGGTCACCACCGTTCCGTCCGGCAGGCCCGGCCCGCGGGCGATCAGCGGCACGCGGATGCTCGGCTCGTGCATCGTCCGCTTGTCGACCATGCCGTGCTCCCCTTCGAGCAGGCCGTTGTCGCCCGCGAACACGATGAGCGTGTTGTCGAGCTGGCCCGTTTCCTGAAGGTAATCGACGAGTCGCCCCACGCTCTCGTCGACCGAGAGGATCGTGCCCCAGTAGGCGTGCACCATGTTCTCGAAGTCGGCGACCGCCTCCGGCCGGGTGTCGGGAAACGTCTTACGCCAGTCGAAGAGCGGGCCATAGATGCCGTGCCAGGTGGTGAGCCGCTGTTTGATCCAGTCGGGCTTGCCATCGAGCCGGAAGGCGCTCTCCGGATAGGGCACACGAATCTGGTCGAAGGCATGGGCGTGCTCGGGCTCGGGCACGTAGAACGAATGGGGCGCCTTGTGGCCGAGGCACAGGGCCCACGGCTTGCCGGCGGGTTGCCGCTTCAGCCAGTCGAGGCAAAAGTCGGTGACGACGGTGGTGTAGTAGCCCGGCACGACCTCGCGGCGCTCGCCATTGAAGTTCCATTCGGTGTCGAAGTACTTTCCCTGCCCCTTGTGGCTCACGAACCAGTCGAAGCCCGGCCGTGGCTCGTCGTTGCCCTCGCCCATGTGCCACTTGCCCACATAACCCGTGGCGTAGCCCCGCTGCCGCAGGCGGGCCGGCCAGTGGGGCAGGTCGGGGGGCAGTTCGGTGAAGTTGTCGCGCACGCCATGGGCGTGGGCGTAGAGCCCGGTGAGCATGCTCGCCCGGCTCGGTGAGCAGAGCGACGTGGTGCAGAAGGCATTGGCGAACCGCACACCCGCGGCGGCCACCGCGTCGATCCGCGGCGTCTTCACGTGGGCCGAGCCGTAGCAGCCGAGCGCTGCGGGGCGAAGGTCGTCGCAGAGGATGAAGAGCACATTGGGCGGTGCCACCGGCTCGCCGGCGGCCGCGGCCGGCTGGACGAGTGCGGCCATGGCGGCGAGCAGCCAGGCGAAGCGACCTGCGGGCGGCATGCGAAGGATTCTCCGGGCGTCCGGCCAGCCCAGCGGCGGGATGACGGCTCAGGCGGCGGCGCCGGGCTTGGCGAACACGAGCCTGCCGGCCGAGGTCTGGAGCGTGCTCGTGACGTGCACGTGCACGGTCTGGCCGATCTGGCCGCGGCCGTTCTCGACCACCACCATGGTGCCGTCGTCGAGGTAGCCCACGCCCTGATCGGGCTCCTCCCCCGGCTTGACGAGCCGCACGGAGAGGGCGTCGCCGGGCACGAAGGTCGGCTTGAGGGCGAGCGACACGTCGTTGACGTTGATGGCCGGCACGTTCCGCACACCCGCGAGTTTCACGACGTTGGGATCGACCGTGACCACCCGCCCCTCGAACTGCCGCGCCATGGCCACCACCCGCGACTCGAGCGTGGCCTCTTCGGACTGCTCGTCCCGGGGACTGATCACGTCGATGTCGACCGCCTTGTTCGCCCGCAGGCGGTTGAGCACGTCGAGGCCACGGCGCCCCCGGGTGCGCCGGGTCCGCTCCTGCGACTCGGCCGCGGCCTGCAGTTCGTCGAGGACGAAGGTGGGCACCACGAAACGGCTCTCGAAGATGCCGGCCTCGGCGAGATCCGCGATCCGCCCGTCCACCACCGCGGTCATGTCGAGCACGTTCGGCCGCAGGCCGCGGACGTCGCGGGCGAACTCGACGAACGGGATCAGGAAGCGGAAATCGTCGCGGGTCTGGAGCAGGAGGCTCGTGCACAGGTAGCAGAGCACCGACCCCAGGATCAGCGGCAGCCAGTTCCAGAGCGGATCGGCCTGGTTGAGGGGCAGGATCGGCGTCAGGGCGAGCATCGTGATGTAGGTGAGGAAGACCCCGATCAGGAGGCCGAAGTAGACGGCCGTGATGATCGTGAGATCCTTCCGCCGGATCGCCCCGTCGATGCCGATCACGGTGAGCGGCAGGGCGATCATCCCGGTCAGAATCCCCCAGGGCACCCAGGCTGGCGCCGCCCGCAGTGACGGGTGGTTGATGATCAAGACGGCGATCCCCGCCGAGACGACGATGAAGATCGCGCGCAGGAAAAAGAGGGACATGGAATCTGCCCGATGTCCGGCCGGTCGGACGTTGAGTTTCCAGAGATCATACCGTGGCCCGTCTGCGATGGCCAAAGCAGTCCACGCTCAGGAGTCGGTCACGCCGTGACCGGATTGCGCTCGGACATCGCCTTGGGTTCCGCAGGCTCGGGCCTGCCGGTTCCCGTCGCCCGGAAGCTCGCTCCGGGAGACAAGCAGGCCCCCGAGGTCCCGTGGAACAGAGGAGCCGCGGGCATAGTGCCGTCCGAATGCGTCTGCCATCGGAGCGCGGACTCAGCGGGACGAAATCCCGCAGCCACTTTCGGATGCGTCGCGGGAGCGCCGCATGCCGCTTCGCGCACCACCACGGCCGCCCGGAGGTGCGGCCCTTGCCTACGCGCCAAGCCGACGGGCGTGGTCGGCCTCCAGGAAGCGGTCGGTCATGCCGGCGATGTAGTCGGCCGTGCTGCGGCGGATGCCACAGTCGCCGGCCCGCTCACGGAATCGCGGGGGCAGGGCGTCGGGGTGCGCCACGTACCAGTCGAAGAGGTCGGCCAGCTTCCGCTGGGCCGGCACCCGCATCGCGAGCACCCGTTCACTGCGGTAGACCCGATCGAACAGGAATCGCTCGAGTTCCCGCTTGGAGGCCGCCAGGACGGGATCGTGGGCCACGAGCCGCCGGGTGCCGCCGGCTGCGGGCCGGAACGCCGCCCGGACGCCGGCCACCGACGCGATGCCGAGCGAGCGCAGGGCGGCCAGACTCGAACGCACGAGTTCCGCCACCTGCACGTCGACGAGTTCGTGGATGACGGCCCGCTTGAGTTCACCGCCGGAGAGCGGGCCGAACCGGTCATTGACGCGGGCCATCGCGTCCGCCACGAGCGGCAAGTCGAGCAGCTCCTCGAGCGTCACCAGCCGCAGTTCGATGGCGTCGTCCATGTCGTGGGTGTCGTAGGCGATCGAGTCGGCGGCGTCCACCACCTGGGTCTCCAGGAGCGGGGCGGGGGCGGTGCCGTCCTTCTTGCGGGTCGCCTGCGCGTCGAGCACCTCGCGGGAGAGGTTGAGCCCGGGAAACTGCGGGTAGCGGGTCTCCAGCAGTTCCATGATCCGCAGCGCCTGGGCGTTGTGGTTGAAGCCCCCCTCGTCGCGCAGCAGGTCCGCGAGCGTGTCCTCGCCGGCATGGCCCAACGGGGGATGGCCGATGTCGTGTGCCAGGGCGAGCGTCTCGACGAGATCCTCGTTGAGTGCCAACGCCCGGGCGAGCGTGCGGGCGATGTTGGTCACCTCGAGCGTGTGGGTCAGCCGACTGCGGTGGTAGTCACCGTGGTAGCCCGTGAAGACCTGCGTCTTGTGCGCGAGCCGGCGGAAGGCCGCCGAGTGCACGATCCGGTCGCGGTCCCGCTGGTAAGGGCTGCGGAAGGCGTGCGGCGGCTCCGGATGCACGCGGCCGGCCGACTCGGCGGCGTGCATGGCCCAGGGGGCCAGGAGCGCCGTCTCGCGTGCCCGCCAGTCGGACGGCTCGAAGCCGGCCGCCGGACCCTGGCCCGTCATCGCTCCTCCTCCCCGCCGTCCGCCCCCGTCAGCTGCAGCCAGAGCGCGTCGAGCGACTGCGGCAGCACCCGCACCCCGGCGGTCGTGGGCATGAAGTTCACGTCGCCCTCCCAGCGGGGCACCACGTGCCAGTGGAGGTGGCCCGGCACCCCGGCGCCGGCCACGCGGCCGAGATTGAGCCCCACGTTGAAGCCCTGAGCCTGCATGGCCCGCTCGATCCTGCCGCACCATGCCGCCAGACAGCGCTGCAGGTCGAGTAGCTCGTCGTCGCCGAGGCTCGCGAGCGTGGCCCGATGGTCGAGCGGGGCGACGAGCAGGTGGCCGTTGGCGTAGGGAAAGCGGTTGATCACCACCACGCTCCTGTCCGTGCGGCCGACGACGCCCAGCGCCCGGTCATGCTCGGAGCCGGCCGCCGCCGCCCGGCAGAGGAAGCAGCCACGGTCGGCCCCGTGGCGCCAGCGATCGATGCGGACGGTCGCGGCAGGGTCTTCCGCCGCGTGTCCCTGTACGTAACCCAGCCGCCACGGAGCCCAGAGCCGCTCTATCTGCATGGGACGGCACTATAGCAAACCCCCGAACGCCGGGTGCCGCCATGGGAGCCCGGTTCCGCCGGAACCGGGTCAGCGTCGACGTCGTGTTGCGCGTGATCCGGTCACGGAGTGACCGGACTCCAGAGAGCGCGGTTCCGTCGGAACCGGGCAGTTTCCTATGCTGCCTGTCGGTGCTCGACGGTTCCGGTACGGCCCCATGAACTTCAAAGTCTCCCTCGACGTCTTCTCCGGGCCGCTCGACCTGCTGCTCTACCTCGTGAAAAAGCACGAGGTGGATGTCACGGAGGTGCCGATCGCCGTGATCGCCCGGGAGTTCTGCGACCATCTCGCCGTGCTCGAGGAACTCTCCATCGACCAGGTCGGCGAGTTCGTCGAACTCGCCAGCGTCCTGCTCGAGATCAAGGCCCGGGCGCTCGTGCCCCGGCCGGAAGAGCAGGAGGAGGAGATCGAGCCGGTGCGCGAGGACCTCGTGCAGCGGCTGCTCGAATACAAGCAGTACCGCGACGCCGCGGCCCTGCTCGAGGATCGGGCCCGGCAGTGGGAGCTGCGCTTCCCGCGGATCCAGGCCGACGAGGCGCAGTCGCGTGGCGGCCAGGCCGAGGTGACGATCGCCGACGTGCATGTCTGGGACCTCGTGGGGGCGCTCGCGCGGGTGATGGCCAAGCAGGAGAAGCGACGGCCGCGGCAGATCGTCCACGACGACACGCCGATCGAGTCGCACATCGAGCGGATCGAGCGGCTCGTGGCGGAACGGGGGAGGGTGGCTTTTTCGTCGCTCTTCGATGACGATATGCCTCGGTCCCGACTGGTGGGGATCTTCCTGGCGACCCTCGAACTCGTGCGTCGCGGGAGACTCTCCACCCGCCAGGAAGGCCTGTTCGACGAGATCTGGCTCCAGCCCCGCACCCCGACTGCCGCCGAGCCCACGGCTCCCGCATGATCGACAACGCCCCGTTTCGCACGCTCACCCACAAGGGGCTCACGATCGAGGGCTACTCGCGGGCCGCGGTTCAGAGCGTCTGGCGGATTCCCGAGTTGAAGCTCGGTTTCGACCTCGGGGCCCAGCCGTGGGGCTTCATGGCCACGAGCACCTGGTTCGTGACCCACACCCACCTCGACCACATCGCCGCCCTGCCGGTCTACGTGGCCCGGCGGCGGATGATGAAGATGGAGCCCCCCACGATCTACCTGCCGGAGACGGCGATCGAGCCGATCGAGCGGCTCCTGAAGGCGGTCTCCCGGCTCGATCGAGGCCGGCTCCCCTGCACGCTGTTGCCGGCCCGTCCCGGCGACGAGATCGAACTCTCCCGCGAGCACGTGGTCACGGTCTCCTCGACCGCGCACACGCTGCCGAGCGTGGGCTACGTGGTCTGGGACCGCCGCCGCAAGCTCAAGCACGAATACCAGCACCTCGCCGGCCACCAGATCCGCGATCTGCGGCTCTCGGGCGTGGACGTGACCCACGAGATCCGCGCGCCGCTGGTCGCCTACCTGGGCGACTCGTCGCCCGAGGGGCTCGACCGCTGCCCGGCGATGTTCGAGGCGATGATCCTGATCACGGAACTCACCTTCGTGGCCCACTCCCACCGCAAGGAAAAGATCCACAAGTATGGCCACATGCACCTCGACGACCTGCTCGCCCGTCGCGACCGGTTCCGCAACGAGGTGGTGATCGCCACCCACTTCTCGACCCGCTACACCGACGACCGCGTCCGCCGCGTGCTGGCGAAGAAGATCCCCGACATGCTCGACGGCCGGCTGCAGGTGTGGCTCTAGGTCGCGCGCGCTCGGGGTGGCCCGTGCCATCTCGCCGGACGCTCCCTTCGGCCATCCTGGCCTCCGGTCGCTCGGAGGAAACCTCGCTTCGCAATCCTTGCTGCGCTCGGTTTCCTACGCCGCTCGATTGGCACGGGCCACCCCTCGCTGAGACCTCATGGGGAGCCGCGGGCTTCCAGCCCGCGGAAGATCGTTGCGGCGAACAGCAGGCGGCGGCCGCGATG
>JBJTAA010000276.1:0-3541 GCA_046090525.1 Planctomycetota bacterium | reverse complement strand
CCGCGGCGACGGAGGCGGGCCTCGACGGCGACGCCACGCTCCGCGTGATGCTCCTGATCGACGAGATCCGGGGCCGGCTGGCGGAGGTGTTCGCGCTCAGGCGGCATGCGATCGACCACGTCCACCACGGCACGGTGGCCTGCGCGGCGGCCTTCACGGCGGCGCTCGGGGGCGACGAGGATCAGATCGAGTCGGCGATCGGCATGGCCGTGGCGCACTACGTGCCCTTCCGGGCGATTCGCGCCGGCCACCAGCTTTCCGACAGCAAGGGTGCCTCGGCGGCGCTCGCCGCGGAGGCGGCGGTCATGTGCGGCCGCCGGGCCCTGGCCGGCTTCGTCGGCCCCCGCGACGTGTTCCGCAATCCGCTGGCGATCTACCGGCTCAACGAGCCGACGGCCGACGGTGCGAGCCCCTTCGACCTGGAGCTCGGCGTCGGCGGCGACGCCTTCGCGATCCACGGGATGCACTTCAAGCTCGGGCTCTACGAGCATCAGTCGGCCGGCGCGCTTCAGTCGCTGGTGGATCTCTTCGCGCAGGCTCCGGCCCTCGCGGCCGACGTGGCGGGCATCCGACGGCTGCGGGTTTTGATCTACGAGCCGGCCTTCTCGATCATCGCCGACCCCGCGAAGCGGACGCCCACGACCCGCCAGTCGGCCGACCACTCGCTCCCTTACATTCTCGCCCGCACGCTCCTCAAGGCGGCCCGGGCGGCCACCGGCCGGCCGCCGGGCTGGGAAGACCTGATGCTTCTGCCCGACGACTACGCCGACGCGGCGATCCGCGATCCGGCGGCGGCCCGGCTGATCGAGCGGATGGTGATCGAGCACGGCGGCCCCGAGTACGACCGGCTCTATCCCGACGGCATTCCGACCCGGGTGGTGGTGGAGCACGAGTCGCTCGGCACGCTCGACGGCGGCCTCGTGCGGTATCCGCTCGGCCATGCCCGGTCGGACGCCGCCCGGACGGCCGCGCTCGTGGATCTGAAGTTCGACCGGCTCGTGGCCGGGGCCGTGGCCGACCCGGCCACGCTCCGCGACCGGATCCGGCTGGCGGGCCGATCGGCGGACGAAGTGGCGGAGCTCTATGCGTTTCCCATTCACGGGTGTGATCCCGGTTGACAAGCCGCCCGGCGCCACGTCCCGCGGGGTCGTGGATGCCGTGGCCCGCAGCCTGGGAATGAAGACGGTTGGCCATGCCGGCACGCTCGACCCGCTGGCCGCGGGGGTGGTCGTGGTCTGCGTCGGCCACGCCACGAAGCTCGTTGACTTCCTCCACGGGCTCTCCAAGCGGTATGAGGCGGTCTTTCTGCTGGGCCGGTCGAGCCCGTCCGACGACTTGGAGACGCCGGTCGAGGAGGAGCCCGACCCGCGGCGGCCGACGCGGGCGGAGGTGGAGGCGGCGCTGCCGGCCTTTCGCGGGGAGATCCTTCAGCGACCCTGCGACTATTCCGCCGTGCACGTGGACGGCAAGCGGGCCTATCGCCTGGCCCGCAAGGGCCGCGAGTTCGCGTTGCCGGAGAAGCCCGTGCGGATCGACCGCCTGGAGGTGACCGGCTACGACTGGCCGCGGCTCGCCCTCGACGTCGAGTGTTCGACGGGCACGTTCATTCGCGCGCTCGGCCGCGATCTGGCCGCGGCGCTTGGCACCAGGGCGGTCATGGAGTCGCTCGTGCGCACGGCCGTGGTGCCGTTCACTCGGGCCGCGAGCCTCCCGCTCACCGAGGTGAGCCCGTCGGCGGCGGCCGCCGCCCTCCTGCCGGCCGTCGCGGCGGTGCCGCATCTGCCGCGGGTCGTGCTGGCGGGCGACCTCGTCGAGCGGGCGGCTCGCGGGGGCCTCGTGTCGCTGCCGGAGGGCGCCGTGCGAGCCGCCGCCCCCTCCCCTGCCCCGGCCGACGCCGTGGCCGCCTGCGACGAGGCGGGCGCACTCGTCGGCATCCTGCGGCCGCACCCCTCCGGCGCCTGGCGGCTCAAGCCCAACTTCAGGAGTCCGGTCACGCCGTGACCGGATCACACAGTGCGCGGCGTGACTACGGCGGGCTCGTCCCTGTCCCCAGCTCTTGCTCCGCCGCCTGGGACACGCTCCGACCGCTCTCCACAGGCCGGCAGTGGGACCGTGATATCATGCACGCATGATTCCGGACGTTGCTACTTCTCCGCCGGCATTTCTAGCGCCCCTGTTCTGGGACGTTGATTTCGCGGCTCTCGAGATGACCAGAGACGGCGACTATGTGTTGGGCCGGATTCTCTCGGCAGGCACGCTCGATGCGATCCGCTGGGCGCGTGCCCGCTTCGGGGACGAGCGGATTCGTGCTTGGATCGTGCAGCATCGCGGCCGCCAGCTCTCGGCGCCGCAGATTCGCTATTGGGAAACGGTCGTCGGCCTACCCGCCGACCGCGTCGCCGAGTGGCTCGCCGCACCGGAGCGGCGGCTCTGGGAGGGAGCGACGCGATCGTGATTCACGCCGAGGTGTTGCCGGCTGAACAACTCGCGTGCCTCCGACGGCTCGGGCCGGTGGCGACCCGATTGGGATTCCATCTCGCGGGGGGCACGGCCGTAGCGCTGCATTGCGGTCACCGCCAGTCGGTCGATTTCGGCTGGTTCACGCCACGGTTTCCCGGTTCGCCCGTCGATCTCTCGGAGACGCTCCTGGAAGAAGGGGTGCACCTGGAAACGACCGGGCTCGCGGATCGGGCCGTGCACGGCCGCGTCGGCGGGGTGAAGGTGAGCTTCTTCGAGTTTCGCCCACCGCTCCTGATGCCGCTGGTGGACTGGCCGGAGGGCGGCTGCCTCCTGGCAGCCTGCGAGGATCTGGCGGCCATGAAGCTTTTGGCCGTCACGCAGCGAGGAACGAAGAAGGACTTCATCGACCTTCATGCCCTGAGCCGCGGCCTGCCGCTGGATGCCATGATCGCCTGCTACCAGAACCGTTTTGGTGTGACGGACGCCAGCCGGGTGCTGGCCGGGCTCTGCTATTTCGACGACGCGGAGGCTGAGCCCATGCCCCGGATGCTGGCGGCGACGACCTGGGCTGGCGTCAAGGATGATCTGCGGGCGATGGTGCGGCGGCTCTCAGGGCCATGAGCCCCTGACGGCCGATTCCGCGGGTCGTAAACCCGCGGCCACTCAGGAGTCCGGTCACTCCGTGACCGGATCAAACAGGGCGCGGCGTCGAGAGTGACCGGGTTCCGGCGGAACCGGGCTCCTGGGGCGTCTGCGGGCCATCACCGCGAGGCCTGCGGCGGCGAGGAGCACGAGCGTGCCCGGCTCGGGCACGGCCGTGATCGTCACGAAGCTGCTGGTCGGCAGGTAGTCGCCCGTGAAGTTGGCGAGCCCGGCCGCCGACGTGCGGTTGTAGTCGATCTCCCACTCTTGGCTGCCGACCGTGAACCGGCTGCCGTCGGCGAGCGGGGTGCCGTTGTAGGTGAAGAGCCCGCCGTTCCAACCTCCCGAATAGTTGATCATCGCGAACACGGTCGTGTCGTCCACGAACGGCTGGGCTGAGACGCCCGCAAGGTCGGTGAACGACAGGAGCGTGCCCGAC
>JBJTAA010000275.1:0-3788 GCA_046090525.1 Planctomycetota bacterium | reverse complement strand
CTCAGGAGCCCGGTTCCGCTGGAACCGGGGCGGAGTCGACGCGACGTTTCGGGTGATCCGGTTCCGGAGGAACCGGACTCCTGGGGCGGCTGGAACCGGTTCCGGAGGAACCGGACTCTTGGGCTGCTACTTCGCCTTCTTCGGCGGGGCGAACTTGATCTTCTGGATCAGCGGCACCACCTGATCGCCCTGCACGACGCCCGACGCGGCGTTGATCGCGCTGATCACGTACTCGTACTTGAGCCCCGGGTCGCAGTCGAGCTCCAGTTCGGTCAGTTCGGCCTGCGACAGGTCGTTGCCGAAGGTGTCGAGGATGCGGGCCTGGATCGCCTGGACGAGCGTCGCCGAGGCGGTCTCCATCGCCTTCTTCGCCGCGGCCACCCGCTTGGCCCGGTCGCTTCCCTCGCCAGCGAACGCCGCCTCGATCGCGGCGTCGGCCGAGGCGAGCTCGCCGATCAGGGCGTCGTCGACGATCTTCTTGTTGCCGAGCGACACGCCGGAGAGCCGCCCCTCCGGGGTCGCCGTCATCTTCACGATCAGGGGCGGGATCGGATTGTCCTCGGCGGCGCCCGCGCTCGCGCCGAGGGGCATGCGGATGTTGAAGTCGCCCTCCACGACCACCGACTTGAGCGTGAGCATGAAGAAGGTGAGCAGCTGGAACACGACGTCGATCATCGGCGTCATGTTGATGTCGATCTTGCTGACCAGCTTGCTTTCGCGTTTTGCCATCGGCAGCCCGGCTCACCGGCCCCTGTACTCGGCCCGCAGGACGAACTTGTCGAAGCCCTTCTCCTGGCAGTTGCGGATGATCTGCTGGACGTCGCCCGTCTTCGACCGGCCGTCGGCCCGGACGACCACGGTGGCCGCCGACGGTTCCTTGCTCGCCGCCAGCATCACCGCCTTCTCGTTCTCGAGATAGTCGCCGAGTGCCGCCAGGGCGACGGGCTCGCCGTTGTAGATCACCCGGCCGTCGTCCATCAGTTGGAGCGTGAGCGGCTCGATGTCGGCGTTCTCGACCGGCTTGGCCACCTGGCTGGTGGGCAACTGGATCCGCTGATCCTGCACCGCCTCCGAGAAGTTCAGCGTGAACATGAAGAAGGTGATCAGCTGGAACGTGACGTCGATCATCGGCGTCATGTCGATGTCGACCGAACCGGCGCCCTTGCGCTTCCTGGCCATGAAAGGCTCCGTCGTCCCGGGGGTTATTTCTTGCCCATCGACTGGAACCGCGACATCAGCCGGGTCGATTCGTCCGCAGCCTCGGAGTTGATCTCCTCGAGCCAGTTCTTGAAGAGCTGGAAGAACATGATCGCCGGGATGGCGATCCAGAGGCCGATCAGGGTCGTCACGAGGGCCGTCGCGATGCCGGACGCGAGCTGGTCGGGCTTGGGGGCGACGCCCGGATTGTCCGAGATCGTCTTGAAGCTGCTCACCATGCCCTGCACGGTGCCGAGCAGGCCGAGCATCGGCGCCAACGCGCCGACCAGCGAGATGTAGCTGATCTTGTGCTCGAGCTTCATCTGCTCCTCCGCCTGGGCGTCTTCCATGGCCGACAGGGCGGCGGGATAGCCCGACTGCAGCTTGCTCATGCCGGCCGCCAGCACGTGCCCGAGGTAGGAATCGTCGTTCTTGGCCAGTTCGTAGGCGGGCTGATACTCCTTGGCCTCCAGGTGCTGCTCGAACTGCTCGGCAAGGGCCGGCGGCAGGAGGATCGACTTGCGGATCTGAAGGAAGCACATCGCCAGCAGGGCGACGAAGATGAACGACAGCAGCAGGAAGACCGGGCCGAAGATCCAACCGCACGACTCGGCGATGTAGACCAGGGCGTTCTTGCCGCTGGCCGGCGCCTCGGCGCCCCCGTCGCCCAGATCGGCATCGGCCTCGTCCTGGGCCACCGCGGCGACGGGGCAGAGGCAGGCCGCCGTCATCGTCGCGCCGGCCAGCAGGCAGGCCGCGAGACACAGCCGCGCCAGGGCCGCAACCGGCAGCCGCGCGAGCCGGCCCCGAATCCAACCCGCCAACCCCGTTCCTGCGGCCACAAGCATGGAATCATCTCCTCGGATGGTGGATGCAATCGTCGCTGCGATCGAAATTCGTCGCGAATCCTTCTGCCAGAAGCGTACCCTTCGGGCCCGGCCGGCGGGAAGCCCCGGCGGTCACGAAGCCTGGCCGTCTCCCAGCTGCTTGGCCCACTGGCTTTCGGGGTAGGCGGCCAAGAGGGCCTGCCGCGCCGCCCGGGCTCGCTCCGGCTGCTTGGTGGCATCCCAGAGCTGGACCAGGTTGTAGAGCGCCTCCGCGTGCGGCTCGGGCACGCTGTTGTAGACGAGGTCGACCGTCAGGTAGGAGATCAGCGCGTCCTGATCCTTGCCGCCGGCCGCACGCTGGCACTCGCCGAGCGTCGCGAAGGCCTTGCCGAGCAGAACTCGATCGTTCGGGTCGGCCTCGAGGATGATCGCCCTGGCGGCCTTGATGCCGTCCTCCGCCTTGCCCGTGCGGGCAAGGCAGCGGGCGATGCCGAGCTGCGCTTCCCCCTTCTCGAGGCTGCTGGCGGCATCCGCGGGATCGGTGGGGATCTTCGTCGCCACCTCGAACTCCTTGATCGCCTCGGCCGGTTTGTTCTGCTGGAGCAGCAGCCGGGCCTTGATGGTGGCGGCCCGCACCCGCAGGGCGGGCGGTCCACGATCGAGCTCCGCGTAGGCCGCCACGGCGTCGTCGAACTTCCCCAGCCTCGCGAACAGGTCGCCCAGGATCTCGTGGCCTTTGAAGCGGTGGTGGCTCCGCGGCTTGGCCGTGAGAAATGCCTGGAGCCCCGCCGCCGCAGCCGGCCCGTCGCCCGCCGCCGCGGCCCGCGCGGTCGCGGCCGCCTTGAGGAAGTCGTATTCGTCGCGGATCTGGGGATCGGCCGCGTCGAGTTCCGCCTTCTCGATCTTGTCGAGTTCGGCGAGCGCGCCTGACCCGTCCTGGCGGCCGAGCAGGGTGCGGGCCGAGGCGAGGCTCTCGGGCTCGCCGTCGAGTGCCACTTCCCAGACCCCAGAGATCGCGATCTTGCTGACGGCGCCATCGCGCCCCTCGATCTCGACGAAGTCGGGCGCCAGGCTCACGATCGATCCGCTCAGCCGCTCCCCGTCGGTGAGCACGACCGAGTCGGCGGCCTGCATCGCGCCGGTGGTCGCGAGGATCACCAGCACGCACGCGAGCGGCCTGCCGCCGGCGACCAGAAAACGGAGCGTCGTGGATCGGGGATGCATCGACATCGTTACGGGGTTTCCGGGTTGGGGGTCGCTGCCGCCGCAGGCTCTGCGTCGAGGGTCGAGAAGCCGGTCGGCTCCTCGCCCTGCTCCCGCTGCACCTCCTTGAGCAGCCGCTCGTACCGCTTGGCGAACGCATCCCCACCCATGTCGGGGTAGAGCTTGCGGGTCATCGCGATCGCCGTCTTGGCGGTCTCCAGCCGCTTGCCGCGATCCGCTTCCTTCCCGGGCAGGCGGGCCCGGGCCAGCAGCCCCTCCACGACCCGCAGCCGGGCCTCGAAGAAGGCGTCGCGATTCTGTTGGGCCTTGACGTCGGTGCCGCCGAGCCCCTGGCGGGCGAGACGGTTGGCGATGTTGCCCCAGCCCCAGATCACCGCCGTGCCCTTGCGGCCGCTGGTGGCCTCGCGGAGCAGGTCGTTGGCCTTGGCGGCGTCGCCCGACTCGGCGGCGGCCAGGCCCGCGGCCTGCAGGATCTCCGCGGCGGTGATCTGCACCTCGAGCGAGTTCTGCCGCTTCGAGTCGGAGAGGATCCAATCGATC
>JBJTAA010000274.1:0-2417 GCA_046090525.1 Planctomycetota bacterium | reverse complement strand
GTCGCCTTCGTGGGCGACGGCCTGGCCCGCGACGACTGGGCGGGCGCTCTCGAGCGGCACTACGGCGTGAACGACATCGCCAAGCTGCAGCACGTCTGGCTCGACTGGGTCCGCGCCGGCTGCCCGGCGCCGCCCGCGTCGCTCGCCGCCGCGCCGCCCCCCGCCGCCGACGCCTGGACGCCGACGGCCCGCGGACAGAGCCCCGATCCGCAGCCCGCCGCCTGGACGCCCGCCGACGGCCGGCCCGTGGCGACGAGCGCCGCCCGCACGTCGATCTACTCCCGCGCCGGCGCGATCCGCCGCTGACGTCGGGTCGCGCAGGCTCGGGGTTGCCCGTGCCCTCTCGCCGGACGCTCCCTGCGGGCATCCTGCCCTCCGGTCGCTCGGAGGAAACCTCGCTCCGCAATCCTTGCTGCGCTCGGTTTCCTACGCCGCTCGATTGGCACGGGCAAACCCCTCGCGGTCGATTCCCAGGAGTCCGGTCACTCCGTGACCGGACTCACGCGTGACGTCGCGTCAGCACGAGCCCGGTTCCGGCGGAACCGGGCTCCTGGGGCGGCCTAGGGCTTGATGCCCGTCACGAGCAGCGTGATGTGGTAGAAGACCGGCGCCGCGAAGCACATCGAGTCGATCCGGTCGAGCACGCCGCCGTGGCCCACCACCAGCGTGCCATAGTCCTTGACGCCGCGGTCGCGCTTGATGGCCGACATCGTCATGCCCCCGGCGAAGCCCATCAGCGCCACCACGAAGCCGGCCAGCGTCGCCTGCCAGAGCTGGAAGGGAGGCGCGGCCCACCACAGGGCCGCGGCGAGCAGGGCCGTGCTCGTGGCGCTGCCGAGCAGGCCCTCCCAGGTGCGGTTGGAGCTCACGGCCGGCGCCACCAGCCGCTGCCCGAGCATCCGGCTCCACACATACTGCATGCAGTCGGCGAACTGCACGAGCAGGATCAGGAAGAACAGCAGGCGGAAGTTGCCGCCGCGGTCGGTGCCCGTGCCCGGCAGCGGCAGCGAGAGCAGCGCCGGGGCGAACGACAGGCAGTAGACGCAGACCACCAGGCCCGCCTGGATCTTGGCCGTCCGCTCCAGGAACCGCTTGTAGTCGCCGGCGAAGGCCACGCGGGCGAGCACGAACAGCGTCGCGTAGACCGGCAGGAAGACGCTGAACACGTCGTAGCGGTCGAGCCCCACGAGCACGTAGTGGAGCGGCGTGAAGGCGAAGAACACCCAAAACAGCGCCCGATGGTCGCCCTTGCGGGTCGGGGTCAGGGTGATGAACTCGCGGAGCGCCCAGAACGACACCAGGCCGAAGAGCACCACCGTCGCCGTGGCGCCCAGCCAGAAGGCGGCCGCCAGCACCGTGCACAGGATCCACCAGCCCCGCAGCCGGCTGTTGAACGTGCGGACGGCGGCGGGATCGAGGCCCCGGTCGGGATGCCGCTTGAGGAACTGCCCGACGGCCGTGGCCGCCGTCAGCAGGGCGAGGACGCCGGCCACGAGGGCGCTCGTGCGATGGTCGGTCATGGCCGCGCCGGTCCCGGTCCTTCTCCTGCCGCGTGGCTACTTACTCTTTGAGCGCCATCACGGCGCGGCGGGCCCGGGCGAGGAAGTCGAGTTTCACCTCGCCCCGCTCCAGCCACAAGGGCGGGCCGAAGCTGATGCAGGAGAGCAGGGGCACCGGCAGGAACTCGCCCCGCGGCAGGACCCGGTTGAGGTTGTCGATGTGCACCGGAATCAGTTCGAGGTCGGGCCGCTTCTTGGCGAGGTAGTAGAGGCCGCTCTTGAACTCGCCCACCTCGCCGGTCACGCTCCGGCTCCCCTCGGGGAACACGATCAGGGAGCAGGCGTTGCCGGCCTCCCGCAGCATCATGTCGACCGGGCTCTGGTGCACCTTGATGTCGGTGCGGTCGATGAGGATGGCGTCGAACACCTCCTGGGCCAGCCAGCGGCGGACGATGCCGCGATCCCAGTAGTCCTTGGCGGCCACGGGCCGCGTCACCTCGCGGACGCTCTGGGGCAGGGAGGCCCAGATCACGAGCGCGTCGAGATGGCTCGTGTGGTTGGCGAAGTAGACCCGCTGGCAGGTGTCGGGTTGGCTGGCGATCCAGCGGACGCTCGCCCCCGCCAGGAGCCGGGCCAGCGCCGCGAGGCCGAGGCCCGCCGCCCGGCAGACGGGCGAGCGGACCCGGCCCTTGGGCCGCGGGGCCGGTGGCAGGTCGCGAATGTCGGCCGGCGAAAGCATCCCGTCATCTTCGATCGCGGCGGAGGCCATGGTCAATCCGATGATCGGGCCGTCACGAAGGGGTTGTGCCGCAGCTCGTGGCCGACGGTCGTGGGCTCGCCATGGCCAGGGAACACGATCGCGTCGGGGGGCAGCGTGTAGAGGTGGCGGCGGATGCCCGCCGCGAGGGCCTCGAAGTC
>JBJTAA010000273.1:0-3055 GCA_046090525.1 Planctomycetota bacterium | reverse complement strand
CAACTGCTCGCGGGAGTCGGCGATCGACAGGGCGTACCAGACGCTCTGGTCGCACTCGGCCAGCAGCTTCTTCTCGACCGCCACGCTCTCCAGGCCGTCGGCCTGCATGTTGAGCAGGTTGTGGTCGTAGTCGAGGTCGTGCAGCCCGCCGACCAGGGCCATCGTGCAGGCCATGCCCGCCAGCGCCACGAACCGCGGATGCCGCATCAGCGGCGCGAGCCAGGAGTGGACGGGCACCGGCTCGGGAATCCGCCGCCCCAGGAAGCTGCGATCCACGATCGCCAAGGTCGCCGGCAGCACGAGCAGCTCGGCCGCGCAGCACATCAGGATCCCGCCGCCGGCGATCAGCCCCAGCTCCGCCACGCCCACGAAGCTCGTCAGGGCCGCCGAGAAGAAGGCCACGCTCGTTGTCACCGCGCCGGTGAGGATGCCCGGGCCCACCGTGCCGCTGGTGGCCAGCAGCGCCGCCTCGCAGTCGAGCCCGCGGCGGCGGCCCTCCAGGTAGCGGCCAACGTAGTAGGTGCCGTAGTCGATGCCGACGCCGATCATCGTGACCGTGAAGGTCACGCTCAGGATGTTGAGGTGCCCCACGCTCGCGGTGGCCCAGGCGAATGCCCAGGCCATCCCGATCACGAGCACCGCGTTGGCCAAGAGCGCGTGCCTGACGCCGCCAAAGCCGACGATGATCACGAGCACGACGGCCGCGAGCGACAGGCTGCTGGCCCAGATCATCGACTGCTGGCTCGTCCGCATCTCGTCGTCTTCCATCACCGGCAGGCCGGTGAGGCCGATCGTGGTGGCCGGATGCCGCTCGCCCACCCGCTGGATGATCCGCCGCAGTTCGTCGGTGGCGGCGCTGGCGCCGGCGAAGCCCCCCTCCTCCTTCACCAGCCGCAGGAGCACGAAGCCCAGCCGGCCGTCCTTGGCCAGAAGATGCTCGCTCGAGAGATCCCGCAGCGTGCCGAGCGACTCGGGCATGCTGGGCCAGGGGGAGACGTATTCCGGGGGCCGGCCCGGCACCGGGGCCGGCGTCTCGAGCCCGGCCAGCAGGCTCTCGCTCAACCGCTCGATGGCCGCCAGCGGCGGCTCACCGGTCTGGCCCTGACCCGCCGCCACCTGGCCGGCCATTCCGGCCACCATCGTGCCCACCCGCAGCTGCGTCCAGCCGCCGTCGAGGATCGGCTGCGTCCGCTCCACGAACCGGTCGATCGCCGCCAAGTCCGTCGGCGACAGGTAATGCAGGCCCTTGGAGCGGATCCGGGAGAGGTCCACCTCGTGGAGCACCGACCGGAAGAGCTCGCCCTCGTTGGCCACCTGCCGCGAGAGCTCTTCGAGCACCGGGATCACGTCGGCCCGCGACGGACCCTCGACCACGATCACCGCGTCGTCGTCCTCCCCGAACTCGCGGATGTAGTCGATCCAGAGCTTGTTGTAGTCGCTGTCGGGATCGAGCAGGTCGGTGCGGCTCACCTTGTAGCCGAGGTTGCCGGCGGTCCAGGCGGCCGACGCCGCGGCCGTCGCCACCGCCACCAGGAGCACGAGCCACGGATGCCGCAGGCAGACCCGTGTCCAGGCGACCAGCAGCCGGCCGAGCAGGCTGGCGGGATGCGGGGGCGCCGGCGAAGGCTCGTCACCGGCGGCGGGCGAAGGGTCGTGGAGCGTCAGCATCGAGCGGGCACGATCGAACGGGGGCACGGCGGCAGCGGGGGCGGGATGCTAGGGACGGGCGACCGACGGGCCAAGACCGGCGCAGCCGCCAGCGGCAGACTGGGAAGTCTGGGGAAACCCCGCGTGTCGTAGGGAAAATTCATTGGCCAATCGACCGCCGCCGGTCCGAAAACACGGAGCGGAGCGGTGCCGGGGCGGCACCGCCGGGGTGGCACGAAGGGGGTCGGGGGCATGACCGCGCGGATCGCGGCGACTGTGGTCGTGGGACTGGTGTGTGCAACGGGGCTGGCCGGCTTGGCCGCTGCCTCGGAGGCCGCGCTCGATCATGCGGGGCGGACAGCGACGCTCCGCGAACTGGGTGCGGCCGGCCGCGAGTCGTGTCGCCGGGCCATCGACCGGCTGCCGGTCGACCGGATGCCGCCCGAGAGCCGCCGCCTCGTGGAGCACTTCCGCAAGTCCACCACGCTCCATCGCCGCCTGCCTGCCGAGACGCTGCGGTGCGATCCGGCCCTGGTGGAGTTCGTGCTCGACAAGCCGGAGGCGCTGGTCGACGTCTGGCGGGTCTTGGGCATCAGCCGGGTGTCGCTCGATCCGGCCGGCCCCGGCACCTGGCGGCTCTCCGACGGCTACGGCACCACCGGCACCGTGCGACTGCTCCACCACGATCGCGACCCGCGCGGCGGCCTGGCGGTGTTCCATGGCCAGGGGGGCTACGCGGGGCCGCTCGCGCCCCGCGAACTCACCGGCTCCTGCCTGGTCGTCGTGCGGCACGCCGCGGCACTCGACGCCGACGGCGCGCCGGCCTGCCGGATCGAGATCGAAGCCTTCCTCGACGTCGACGGCCTGGGCCTCGAACTCGTCACCCGCACCCTGCAGCCCCTGATCGTGCATTCAGCCGCGACCAACGTGCACGAGATCAGCCTGTTCGTCAGCCAGTTCGCCCGGGCGGCGGCCCGCAATCCCGCCGGCGTCGCCCGGCTGGCCGAGCGGATGCCCCGCACGTCGCCGGACGATCGCCGCACGCTCGTGGCGCTCGCCTCGGGCACAAGCGGCACGCCGCCGGTCCGGCCGGCGGTCGACGCCGGAACTGACGAGGTGCACGAGGAGCTGGCCGCCCGCTGGCTGCCCGCCGAAGCGCTCGACGCGACCCGTCGCTAGGGCGGCCGCACACACTGTGGCGGCGGGCATCTGGCCCGCCGAGAATCGCGCGGTGTGGCGGGCGGATTCCGCGGGCTGGAAGCCCGCGGCTACTTGCCTGACAGCGAGCCGCTCAAGCACAGAGTAGCGGCGGGCATCTTGCCCGCCGAAAATCGCGCCGCGTGGAGGGCGGATTCCGCGGGCGGGAAGCCCGCAGCCACTGCTCGGCCGTGAGCGGGCCGGTGCCGTT
>JBJTAA010000272.1:0-12428 GCA_046090525.1 Planctomycetota bacterium | reverse complement strand
CAACCCCGTCTTGATGGTGCGGCCCGTGAGGTCGCAAAGCTTCAAGCGACTCATTCGCAGCGATTCGGTTTCGGCATCTTTCACCGAGCAATGTTCGAAGAACAGATGGAACGTCTTGGCTAATTCGTAGAGGTAGGTTGTGAGCAGGTTGGGCCGGTAGTCGAAGGTGACATCGAGCAGCGCTTGTGAAAAATGCGCCAGCATCAGCGCCAACGTTCGTTCCGCGGCATGCATGAATTGCAGCGGCGCGTCCGAATCGCGCAGCGTGCCGGGGTCGACGGAAAGTTTGCGGAAGATTCCTTGCACGCGGGCGTAGGAATACTGCAGGTAGGTAATGGTGTTGCCATCCAGGGCGACCATTTTGTCGAAGCTGTATTTGTAGTCCGATTCGCGGTTTTGCGACTGATCGTAGTACTTGATGGCCGACACGCCAATCAACTCTGCGATTTGCTTGCGCTGCTCGTCGGACAGTTCGCGACCGCTGCGCTTTTCGTCATCGAGTCGACAGACGACTTCACTCTTGACCGGTGAGGGCGCGATCGGCGTCTCGGTGCCACGGCCCCTGGGAGCCGTCCGCCTCGAGGTCGAGGGACGTCAGCGGGCCGCGCTCTCGGGCACGCAGCCTCGCCCGGTCGCCGCCGGTGCCCGGGGAGCGGTCGCGATCGCCGGTGAATGGACGACGATGGCCAACGTCTGGCGGGACGTCGAGGTGGCGGATCACCTCTCGCTCTACGCGGGCGGCGGCTTGGGCGTAGGCGGCTATGCCCATGATGCGGATGCCACCGGGCCCGAGAAGGCCCGCCGCGTCACCGCGTTCGGCTGGCAGGCGGGGGGCGGCGCGGCCTACGCCGTCACCGACCGGTTGACCCTCGACGTGGGCGCCCGGCTCTACGGGCTCGGGACGGGGGGCAACGCCTCCACCGCGGTCCCACCGGCGGCCGAGATGCTCTTCGCGGTCCGCATCGCCGACCCGTTTCGCGGCTGGCTGCGCCGCTGACCGCGGCTTAGGAGCCCGGTTCCGCCGGAACCGGGTCACCACCATCGCCCCCGTCGCGTTTCACGCCGGCGGTGCGATGGCGTCGATCTTCGCGGCCAGGATGAAGTCGTTCTCGGAAAGGCCGCCGATGGCGTGCGTCTGGATCTCGACCCAGGCCTTGCGATAGCCCTCGAGGTGCAGGTCGGGATGGTGCTGCTCGCGCTCGGCGAGGGCCGCGATGTTGTTGAGCAGTTTCACGGCCGCGCGGAAGTCGGGCAGCTTAAAGTCGCGGCGAATTCGCGCCCCGTCGTGGGTGAGTCGCCAGGCAGGCACGGCGGCCAGGTGGGCCTCGGCCTCGGCGGGCGTGAGCTTGGGCACGCCCCCTTCGCAGGGAACGCACTTCTTGGCGGTGAGCTCGGCGGCGGTGGGATGATTCGTCATGCACGCAGTGTAGCGGGCTCGCAGGGCACTGTCTCGCGCACGCCCTCGAGAGTCCGGTCACGCTGGGCGCCCCATCAAGTCGATCCGGTCACGGCGCGACCGGACTCCAGGAGTCCGGTCACGGCGTGACCGGATCACGCGCGACGTCGTGTCACCACTGGCCCGGTTCCGGCGGAACCGGGCTCCTGGGCCCGGCAAGGCGGCACTGGCCACGGAGGGCATCGGCGTTACCCGTGCACGACTGCCGGGCAGGATGCCCGGCGCCGGCGGGCGAGGGCACCCTTGGCGTGCCCTCCGACCGCCCAAGGATTCGAGGGCCAGGGATGGCCGCGAATCCGTGTCGTCAGTACCGGCCCTGAAATCCGGCGAAGCCGCCGTGGATGATCGTCTCGCTGCCGGCCGTGATGCCGCCGAGCGAGGCGGGCGAGGTGATCGACGAGGGCCACTGGCCATCGGCCTGGGCGATGTTGCCCACGCCCACCACGCGGTAGCCCAGCCACAGGCTCCAGTGCTCGGTGACGTCCCAGGCGATGCCGGTGTCGACCGAGCCGAGCCAGGAGAAGACGCCGAGTTCCGAGAAGGCGCGGGCCGGTGCGCCCCCCGGAAACGTCGCCTGGGTGCCGTCGCTGCCGGCCAGCGACGTGGTGTCGGTGATGGCGTTGCCGCCGATCATGAACTTCGGCACCACGTTGAACCGCAGCCTGGGCAGGAACCGCCAGTCGAACTTCGCCCCCACCTGGCCGCCGTAGATGTTGTTGTTGGTGGCCACGCCGAGATCGAGCGCGCCGATGGCGGGGTCGCCCGAGCCCGTGGTGAGCGTGAGCTGGTCGTTGACCTGGAAGAAGCGGAAGCCGGCCAGCCACATCAGGTTCACGGCCCGCTCCCGCGGCAGGAACTCGGGCCGGTCCCAGAGCGAGTAGACCCAGTTGATCTCGACGTCGTTGACGACGTCGGCCCGTTCGATCCGCTGCTGGGCAGCACCGGTGAGGATGTCGCTCGCCGGAATCCCGCCGACGGTCGCGGTCGGCGCCTGGGGGATCGCGTCGATGCCCGGCGGGCCGGCGGCGAGCGTGGCCGAGGAGCCCATCTGGTAGACGCCCCAGTAGATCATCTCCACGGCGTGCTGCTGTCGCGGGCCGAACCAGCGACCGATGTGGAGATCGACGCCGCCCGGCCAGCCGAAGCCGGCGTCGCTCGTGAGCAGTTGATTGCCCCCCAGCGGTTGCATCGTTGCGGCGCCAGCGGGGAGGGTGCGGGTCATCACGAGCCCGGTGGCGCCATAGAACCACCGCGGCCACTCGCGGTCGCCCTCGGGATCGATGGACGACGGCATGCCGACGAACGCATGGCCGGCGAACGGCTCGGCCACGTACATCGGCGGCGGCGCGACCTCCTTGGGCACCGGCAGCGGCTCTGCGGCCCGAGCCAGCATCCCCAGAGCGGCGAGCCCGAGGCCGAACAGCAGGTTTCGAGGTCGGCGCATGGCGACGTGAAGCGGCGGCCGCGGTACGGAGGCGGAAAGGGGGCGGGTAAGGTCTTGACCACCGGCTCCGGGGTCAAGCCCCCTTTTTCCCCGTGGCCGCATCTGGAAAACTGCGGCAAATGGCGAAGCCAGGAACCGACCGCGCCCGCGTTTCCGCCGCCGCGAGCCAGGCTCTCGCCTGGCTCGACGCCCGCATCGATTACGAGCGGACGCCGCCGAATCAGCCGGCGGCCGCGGCCTTCGGCCTCGACCGCATGCGCCGCCTCCTGCGGGCCCTGGGCAACCCCCAGGATCGTCTGCCGGTGGTGCACGTCGCCGGCACGAAGGGAAAGGGGTCCACGGTGGCGATGCTGGCTGCCATCCTCGAGGAGGCCGGCCTGCGGACCGGCCGATACATGTCGCCCCACGTCCGCACCGTGGCGGAGCGGATCAGCATCGACGGCGCCCCGATCGGCCGAGCCGAACTGGCGAAGTCGCTCGCGGTCGTCCGGCCCGCGGTGGAGGCGCTCGACGTGGCCGCGGCCCGACGGGGCGGCCGCGGCCCGACCTGGTTCGAGATCCTCACGGCGGCGGCGTTCGAACACTTCGTGCGGTCACGGGTCGACATCGCGGTGCTCGAGACCGGCTTGGGCGGTCGCCTCGACGCCACCAACGTCTCTCGTCCGCTCGTGTCGGTGATCACGAGCATCAGCTTCGACCACATGGGGCTATTGGGGCGCACGATCGGCCGGATCGCGGGCGAGAAGGCGGGCATCATCAAGCGGGGCTGCCCGGTCGTCAGCGGTGCCGTACAGCCGGCCGCCCGCCGAGTCATCGCCGAGACGGCCCGCCGCCGCCGGGCCCGCCTCGTGCAGCTTGGCCGCGACTTCCTCGCCGGCTACGAGCCACCGGCCGGTGCGGCCGCGCCGTTCACCCTGGGGCATGTCGTCGTCTCCGCGCCGGCCGGCGCGACCGCGGCCTACCGGCTCGGCATGGCCGGACGCCACCAGGCCGACAACGCGGCCCTCGCGGTGATGGCCGCCCGCGAACTGGCCACTCGGGGCGTCGCGGTTGACGAGGCGGCGATCGCCCGCGGCCTGGCGCGGGCTCGGCTGCCCGCGCGGCTCGAGATCCTGGCCCGCCGCCCCTTGCTCGTGGTCGATGGGGCCCACAACGTGGCTTCGATGGAGGCCCTGGCCGCCGCCGTCGACCCCGACTTGGCCCGCCTCACGCCTCGCGTGCTCGTGTTCTCGGCAAGCCGCGACAAGCAGGTGGAGGGGATGCTGGCGGCCGTCCGCGGGGTCTTCGACGAAGTCGTGCTCACCCGCTACCGGATCAATCCCCGCGCGGCGGACATCGATCGCCTGCGGGAGGCCTGTCGGGCGGCGGGCCTTCCCCGGCCGCACGTCGTGGAGCCGCCCGGGGAGGCGGTGCGGCTCGCCCGGCGGCTGGCCGGCGCCGCGGGCAGCGTGGTGGTGGCGGGCAGTTTCTTTCTGGCCGGCGAGATCGGCAGCGACTGATCGCCGCTCAGCCAAGCCGCGCGACGCACAAAGGAGCCGCGGGCTTCCAACTGAAAGGAGCCGCGCGCTTCCAGCCGGAAGTCACCGCGAGCTTCCAGCCCGAAAGTGGCCGCGGGTTTGTAACCCGCGGAAGAGGGCCACCAGCGGAGCCGGTCCTGGGCGGGCAAGATGCCCGCCCCTACGGGATGGTGGCAGGATGCCCGCCCCTACGGGCTCTCGTTGTCTCGCCCGAAGGCTTCGAGCGCCTTGGCGAGCACGGCGTCGATCTCGCGGGGCAGCGCCGGTGATCCGGCGGCTTGCGGCTGCCGGCCCGGCGGCCAGACCACGTCGCGTCGCCGCCGCCATTCGGCCAGGCGTTCGACCGCTTCCGCCGTGGGCGTCACCTCGTAGCCGGGATCCGGCCGCACGCCCCAGGCAGCGTCTTCGCCGGCGTCCGGGCTCCGGTCGATGGTTCGTCGACTCGGCCGCAGATACTCCGCCGTCGTGAGCTTGAGCAGACCGCGGCCGTCGGAGAGCGGCACCAGCGACTGCACGGTTCCCTTGCCGAACGTGCGGCTGCCCACGACCGTCGCCCGGCCCGCGTCCTGGAGGCAGGCGGCCACGATCTCGCCGGCACTGGCCGTGAGGCCGTCCACCAGCACGGCGATCGGCAGGCCCGCCAGCCGCTGGCCGGCGGTCGCCCGGCGCTCGTCGAGGACTCCAGGATCGTCCGCCGACGAGGCCGCCCCGCGCCGCGTGGCCACGATCACCCCGTCGTCGAGAAAAGCGTCGCAGATGTCGATCGCTCCCTGCAGCAGGCCACCGGGGTTGCCCCGCAGATCGAGCACGAGCCCGCGCAAGCCATCCTCGGCGGCGATCGCCTCGAGGGCCGCATCGAGTTCGGCAGCCGTCCGTTCCCCGAAGGTCGTGATCCGCACGCAGGCCACGCCCGGCTCCCCTTCCAGCATCCAGATCCAACTGCCGTCGTCACGACGGCGGTCGCCCTGCACGCTCTCCACCTCGATCGCCTCCCGCAGGAGCACCACGTCGCGAGCCGGCGGGGCGGCGGCGGGATCGAGCGAGTGCCCGCTGGCCGGCGCCGGCAGGATCGTGAGCGTCACCGGCGCGCCGATGCGGCCCCGCAGCCGCTCGACCGTGTCGCGCAGCGGCAGCCCCGCGGTGACCAAGCCGTCGACGGCGGTCACCAGGTCGCCGGCGGCGACCCCGGCCCGCCAGGCCGGCGCGTGCATCACCGGCGAGACCACGATCGGCTGCCGCGACTTCGGGTCGAGGGCGAGTTCCAGCCCCACGCCTCCGAACCGCTGGTCGAGGGCCGACTCCAGGGCGTCACGACCGGCGTCGCGGAGATAGGCGGAGTTTTCGTCGAGCCGGCCCACCGCGGCGTCGACGGCGGCCGTGAAGAGCCCGTCGCCATCGACCGGCTTGTAATAGCTGCGCTCGATCGCGGTCATCACCTCGGCGAACCGCCGCCCATGGCCCCCCCGTTCCCGGGCGGCCAGCGCGACCAGACTCACCAGGCAGGTGACGACCAGCAGGACGACGTTGCGCTTGGGCATGGTGGTCGCATCAGTGCGGTGAGGGTCCGGTTCAGTGCACGCGGACCGGCCGGCCCCGGGAGGGCAGTTCCGCGGCCTCGAACTCGAAGCCCTTCGGCACCACGGTCACTCCCGCGGCCGAAATCGTCAAGCCCCTGGCGGCGTCCTCCTCCGGATCGAGCCCGATCGACACGCCGGCGGGAATCCGCACGTCCTTGTCGATGATGGCACGCCGCACGACCGCGTGCCGGCCGATGTCGACCCCCTCGAAGACGATGCTCTCCTCGACCCGGGAGTAGCTGTTCACCCTGACAGCGGGCCCGATGATCGAGCGGTGCACGCGGCCGCCGGAGAGGATCGCCCCCGGGCAGACCAGGCTGTCGGTGGCCTCCCCCCGACGACCGTCGGGCGAGTGGTCGGCGAACACGAACTTGGGCGGCGGGTAGGCGGAGTGGTGGGTGCGGATCGGCCAGGCGTCGTCGTAAAGATTCAGCTGCGGATCGACCTCCACCAGATCCATGTTGGCCTCGTAGTAGGCGTCGATCGTGCCCACGTCCCGCCAGTAGGCGTCCCGCTTGCGGTTCTCGTCGCGAAACGGAAACGCCTGCACGCCGTGGGTCTCGACCAGCCGGGGCAGCAGGTCGTGACCGAAGTCGTGGCGACTGCCGCGGTCCGTGGCGTCGAGCCGGAGCTGCTCGAGCAGGAAGTCCGCCGAGAAGCAGTAGATGCCCATCGAGGCGAGCGCCCGCGACGGGTCGCCGGCATACGGGGGCGGATCGGCCACCTTTTCCCGGAAGCCACGCACGCGGCCGGAGCCGTCCACCTCCATGGTGCCGAACTCCCGGGCATCCTCCTTTCGGACCGGCAGCGCCGCCACGGTCACGTCGGCGCCGCTCGACTCGTGGGCGTCGACGAGCGCCTGGTAGTTCATCTTGTAGATGTGGTCGCCGGCGAGCACGACGACCAGCCGCGGGGCGGCCTGCTCGAGCAAGTAGATGTTCTGGTATACGGCGTCGGCGGTGCCCAGATACCAGTGCTCGTCCACCCGCTGCTGGGGCGGCAGGACGTCGAGAAACTCCCCGAGGTCGCGGCAGAAGAACCGGTGCCAGCCGAGGTTCAGGTGACGATCGAGGCTACGGGCCTTGTACTGCGTGAGCAGCAGGAGCCGCTTGAGGCCGCTGTTGAGACAGTTGGAGAGCGCGAAATCGATGATCCGGTAGGTGCCGCCGAAGGGCACCGCCGGCTTGGCTCGGTCACGCGTCAGCGGGTCGAGTCGGGCGCCACGTCCGCCGGCGAGCACCACGGTCGCCACGTCCCGGAGCCGGCGGGGATCGACGTCGTGCGAACGCATCGCTTCGGAGCCTCAAGGGTCCGCCCATGGGTCTGGGTGGCATCGAATATACGCGCGACCCCCCTGGAAAGGCGATTCGCTCGGCCGACGTGCAGCGGCGAAACGCCGCCGCCGAGGCCTCAGAAAAACCTCCCCAATCGCCCAGATTCTGCATCCTCCGGCAAGTCGCTCGGGCCTGCCCGCGACGCGTGAGCCGCCCCTCGACACCGTGACTCGGCATTCGGCCCGACGGCAAGCGGTCTGGCGGCCCCGGGTGGCCTTCCCTACCCTCGCCACCCCGTCCGCCGGCCGCGGACGCGGAGCCCCGTCACGGAAAGCGAGCGACATGGCCAACCGTTCGAAGCCCGACCGCCGCCCCGAACGTGGCGGCGACTCCCTGGAAGCCATCAAGCCGCTGATCGTGCTGGCCCTGTTCGGCACGATCCTCTATGGCGCCTATTCGGTCGTGCAGAAGGGGCCCTCGAAGGACCAGGGCTCCCACGCAGCCGCGACCGAAGCGCCCCCGTTCGCCCCGCCGGCCGTCGAACTGCCCGGCACGCCCGCCGCGCCGGTGGCGGCCACGCCAGCGGCCGCACCTCCCGCCGCTCCACCCGCGCTCGCACCGCCGGCTGCGCCGCAGACCGCGACCGTCGCCCAGCAGCCGCTCGCCGCGCCGCCGAGCGTCCAGCAGCCACTCGTCGCTCCCCCCATCGCCGCGGCGCCGGGTGCCCCGCCGGCGCTGACGGTGCCCACCCTGCCAACGGATCCGCCCGCCGCACCCGTCGCGGCACTGACTGCTCCCGATTCCGCCGCGCTCGCCGCCACCGCCGCCGGCCTGACCGCGGCCGCCGCGGCCACTGCCGCCGATGCAGTCGCCAGCCGCGGCGTCGCTCCGGTGGTCGATGCGGCAAGTCTGCCGCCGACCGCGCCGCCGGCCCCGGCATCGGCCGGGCAGCCCACCTATCTCGCGGCCGAGTCGGCACCGCCACCGGTGCAGGATGACGCACTCGCCGCCGTCGCCAGCGGTGGCGGAGAAGACCGCCCCGACCGGTTCGCCCTCGCCACGCGTGGCCAGGTGCCGACCTCGCTGCCCCCCGAGATGCCGCCCCCGCCGGGCACGCTGCCCTCGTCGGCCGCCTTCACCACCGCCTGGGCCGACGCGCACGACAAGCTCGCCGCCGGCCGCTATGCCGAGGCGCTCACCGCGCTCTCGGTCTGGTACGACGACCCGGCCCTCGGCCTCGAGGAGAGCCACCGCCTGGAGGACCTGCTCGGCCAGCTCGCCGGCACGGTCATCTACTCGCAGCAGGATCTGCTCATGCCGCCGCACGTGGTGGCCCAGGGCGAGACGCTCCCGGCAATCGCCGCACCGCTGGGCGTGTCGTGGCAACTGCTCGCCAAGATCAACGGCGTCTCTGACCCGATGCAGCTGATTCCCGGCGAGCACCTGAAGGTGATGCGCGGTCCGTTCGACGCGGTGGTGAGCGTGGCCCGCCGGCGGCTGAGCCTGCAGCTGGGCGGCGCCTATGCCGGCAGTTTTCCCGTGGTGGTGGGGCGGGAGTTCCTGCCGCGGGTGGGCAGCTCGCTGCCGGTCACGGAGACGCGGCGCGACGCCGCCGCGGTCGGGCCGGCCGCCGGCCCCGCGATCCTGCTCGCCGACGGGCTCGTGATCCAGGCCGCCGACGACCCGGCCGTGGTGGCCGACGATGCGGCGCCGTCGAGCCTGATCGTCTCGGCCCGCGACTTCGCCGAGCTGGTCGACATCCTCGGCCCCGGCTCGAGCGTGCTCGTGCGGCAGTAGCGAGAAACGCCGCGGGCCTGCGGCGCGTCACGCACCGCGGGCCCGTCGGGTTTTTCCGCGTCCCCTGCCCGGGGCCGCCTGTCTTCGCCGGCCGACTTCAGGGCACGGCGAACTCGCCACTGGCCGCCCGCCTCGCGGCCACGAACGGCTACCGCACCGCCTCCTGCAGCATCTTCGAGTTGGGCACCGAGTGCCGCGACACGCCGCCGTCCTCGCGGGTCTCGATGATCGTGGCCACCGGGCCCACCTCGCGGACGGTCCCCTCGAGGCCGGCCACGCTCACGCGATCACCCGCCTGGAGCCGCTGCCGCACGTAGTAGCCCGAGAGGATGCCCGCCATCACGTCGCGGCCGCCGAGGCCGAACGCGAGGGCGAAGCCCGCCGCCAGGCCGGCCGAGGCGATCAGGATCAGCTTCTCGAGCAGGGCGAACTGGATGCCCAGCTGGTTGAAGGCCGCGATGAAGGTCAGGATCGAGAGCACCCAGTAGCAGCCGGCCGCCAGGTACTCCGCGTAGGAGAGCCCCACGCGGTCGGCACTCGTCGCCACCACGCCGCGGACGAAGGTCGCCGCGAGCAGGCCCACGACCACCACCACCGTCGCCACGAGCACCTTCGGGATGTAGTTCACCACCTCCCGCATGGCGAGCGAGACGCTCTCCAGGCCGAGGATGCTGAAGGCCGCCATCACGAACACGCTCATCAACAGCCAGAACACGATGCCCCCCACGATCGCGGGCACGGGCCGGCGGATGCCGACGTCGTGCATGCTGCGGGCGAGGCCGCTCTTCTCGGCCGCCGTCTGCAGGCCGATCTTGTCGGTGATCATCCCGACGAGGCTGCCGATCCAGCGGGCCACCACGTACCCGGCGACGAGCACCACCACCATCGCCACCATCTTCGGGGCCAGCATGATCACCTGGCTCCAGGCCTGGGTGAAGCTGTCCACGAGCGCCTGCTTCGAGGCGTTCACCGTCTCCTGGGCCGTCTGCACGGCCGTCTGCCCGAACAACACCACGTCAGTCATCGTCTCTCGTCCTCCTTCTTGCCGCGTCGCCGCGGCCACGTCCCCGTCACGCTGAACCGCGCCGCCGCGAGGACCGCCCCCACGAACTGCACCGCCGCCCAGGGCAGCGCCTGGAGCGCGAAGCCGGCCACGTGGGCCGCGAGCAGCCGCGGATGCAGCTTTCGCCGCACGCCGGCCGTGAACTCGGGCGCCGCCGGCACCGGCGGCACGTCCACCTCGGCGAGGCTCTCGAGCAGGTCCATCGCGGCTCGTTCGGGGTGTTCGGGCATTCGCGTGTCGCCCCGCAGCCTCGCGGCCGCGATCCCGGGCGACGGAAGATGAGTTGCCGCCCACGCGCTTCGCGTCACAAAAAAATTTTTCCCCGGGAGTCCGGTGCCGCCGGCATCGGATCACGCTGCGCGTCGGCGTTGTCGTGGAAACCCGGAGCGAGCGGGGGGCACGCTGCCCGCAGCGAGCGTCGGGCGACGGGAGCACGGGCAACCCCGAGCCACACCACCGACGGGGGCTGCCGAAGCCGAAATCACTCCTTCCCCGCCCCCAGCCTCTCCCGGATCCGACTCACCCGCATCCGCAGCGCGCCGGGGGTCGAGTCGAACATCTCGGCCAGGGCGTCGTAATCGTGTCCTTCGGCAAACTTCATCAGGATGAGCGCCCGGTCCTCTTCATCGAGGCCGGCGAGCAGCCGCTCGAGATCGTGGGCCGCGGCCACGCTGGCGGCGGGGCCGGGCTCGGCCGCGGCATGCGTCTCGGCCGGCGGCGGGCCCGTGCCCGTCTCGGTGGTCTCCCGCCGCCGCCGCCGGGAGCGCGACCGCCGCAGCGTCAGGCAGGTGCGGATCGCCACGCCGTGCAGCCAGGTGGCGTAGCGGCTGCGGCCGGCGAACTTGCCCCGGTCGAAGAAGAGCCGCACGAACACCTCCTGGGCGGCGTCCTCGGCGTCGTGCCGGTTGCCCATCAGCCGCCAGCAGACCCGCCAGACGCGGTCGCGAAACCGCTCCACGAGGGCCGCGTAGGCGACGCCGTCGGATCCCTCGCGGGCGGCGAGGGCCGCCAGCTCCTCGTCGGTCGCCGTCGCGAGTGGATCGCTGCCTGGATCGACCACGCCGCACTCCCCTCAGCCGGCGAGTGCCGCCGCGGCCCGGTCGAGCGCCGCCTCGAGCGTCGCCGCGGCCGCCGCCTCGCCGTCCGGCCCCACCGCCTGCTCGGCCACGAGCCGCACGATCGGCTCGGTGTTGCTCGCCCGCACGAGCAGCCAGCCGCCGGGATAGTCGAGTCGCAGGCCGTCGAGGCGGCTCGCGCGGGCGCCGGGAAAGGCGGCCGCGATCCTCTCGAGCCCCGCCGCGAGCCCCGGGCCGCGGGTGGCCGGCGTGAGGGCCGCCTTCGTCTTCTGCATCACGAACCGCGGCAGCGCGGCCGCCAGTTCGGCCACGGGCACGAGCCGCTCCCCCGCGCACATCCGCTCGAGCACCAGTGCCAGCGCGATGGCCGCGTCGCGCACGAGCACCACCCGCGGGTCGATCACGCCCCCGTTGCCCTCGCCGCCGAGCACCGCGCCGCAGGCGAGCATCGCGTCCACCACGTTGGCCTCGCCGACCGCCGACACGTGGCAGGCCACGCCGTGCCGGTCGGCGATCGCCGCCGTCATGCCGCTCGTCGAACAGTTGACCACGACGGGGCCCGGCGTCTTCCCGAGCACCGCCTCGACGCAGAGCGCGAGCGTCGCCTCCTCGCCCAAGTATCGCCCGGCCGCGTCGGCGATCGCCAGGCGGTCGGCATCGGGATCGAGAAAGAGCCCGATGTCGGCCCGCTCCGCCCGCACGAGCGGCAGCAGGCCGGCGAGGTTGGCTGCCGTCGGCTCGGGCTCGTGCTCGAAGCGGCCGTCGGGAGTGGTGCCGACCGCGACGACCTCGCAACCGAGGGCCTCGAGCAGCGGCAGCGCCACCCGGCTGCCCGCTCCATGGCCGCAGTCGATCCAGACACGCGGGCGACGGCGACGGATCGCGGCCATGTCCACGAGCGGGGTCACGAGGCCGACGTGGGTCGCGGTGGGATCGATCGTCGTGACGCGTCCGATCCGCGGCAAATGTCGGACCGCCCGTGGGGCAGATTTGAAATCTGCCTCGAGTTGCTGGTACGCCGCCAGCACCCCCTTGCCGGCCTCGGCCGTGAGCACGCGCCCCTCGGCGGCGAAGAGTTTGAGACCGTTGTAGCGGGCCGGATTGTGGCTGGCCGAGATCTGGATGCCGCCGGCCGCCCGGCGGTGCCTGACGGCGATGCCCACGGTGGGCGTCGCGGCCACGCCACAGTCGATCACGTCGCGGCCCAGCGCCGACAGGCGGGCG
>JBJTAA010000271.1:0-2289 GCA_046090525.1 Planctomycetota bacterium | reverse complement strand
TGGGTCCGACCCGGCCCGCCGGCGTCGGCGCGATACCAGAACTCGCGGTCGAGCGTGAGCGACTGCGGCCGCGTGTCGATTGTGATCACCTGCTCAATCGGGAAGGGGGCGGCCAGGTAAGTCCCCCGCTCCAGCACCCGCTCCTCCGGAGGACCGACGTAGCGGCCGAACCGCAGCCGCAGCGCCACCTCGTTGCTGCCGACGCTGAACAGCCCGCTCAAGGCGTAGCCCACGGCGAGGGCCAGCATCACGAGCTTGAGGATCCCGAAGCTCAACCGCAGCGCCTCGGCCAGCGCCCGATCGGCCGGGTCGAGGGCCTGGGCTGAGAGGGCCGTGTCGGCGATCGCGGTCTCGGTCGGGAGTCGCGCCAGGCTCACTTGCCACCTCCGCCGGCGGTCGGCGCTTCCGGTGCCTTCCCGAACCAGTCGAGGATCCCGAGGCTTTCCGCCGAGAGTACGAACGTCGTATTGTGGCCGAGCATCTTCTCGAGGGCCTCGAGCCGACGGAGGAAGATCGCGAACTCCTCGTTGCGGGCAAAGCCCTCGTATTCCCGGGACGCCTCGCGGTCGCCCTGCGAGCGGATCGCCTGCGCCCGCCGCTCGGCGAAGGCCAGGATCCGGTCGCGGGCCCCTTCCGCCTCGCTGCGGATCGCCGAGGCCTGGGCCTGCCCCTCCTGCAGCGCGTTTTCCGCGAGCCGCTCGCGGGAGGCGATCATCGTCTCGAACACTTTGGCCGTCGTCGATTCTGGGAGGATGATCCGGTAGATGCCCACGTTCTCGATTTCGAGGCCGTAGCCGGCCTCCGCCAGCGACTGCTCCAGGGCACGGTGGGCCTGAGACTCGATCTCGTCGAGGGCGAGCCGGTCGCGATCCTCGTTGACGAGCTGGTCGAGCCGGTAGCCGCTGATGATCCCGCGGACCTCCCGCAGCCGGCTGGCGAGCTGGCGGCGGGCCTCGGCGGGATCCTTGAGCGTCACGTAGAAGGCCAGCGGGTCGGCGATCCGCCACGTGAGATAGGTCCTGACGATCACGCTCTTGCCGTCGGCCGTCTGGAGTTCCTCGAGCTTGTCCTCCAGCAGTTGCAGCCGCTTGGAATAGTGCGTGACCTGGTGGATCGGCCAGGGGAGTTTCCACTTCAGGCCCGGCGTCGCTTCCACGCTGTCGGCATCGGCCCGGTCGAAGACAGTGCGGATCGCGACCTGGTCGTACCGCACCTGGAAGAGGAACATCCGCGACAACAGGGCCACGGCCAGCAGGCCGCCGACCACGAGGGCAAACGTGTTTTTCATGGGGATCACGGGGGAAAGGAGCGGGGATTATTCGCCCAGGAGCGTCTCGATGGCGGAAGCGGGGTCGGCGAAGTCCATGCGCAGCACGGGCAGTTCGCCCTCGTCGCCGGCGACGACGAACTTGCGGCGGGGGGCGAGCGCCTCGGCGAGGACGGCGAACAGCCGTTCGGCCTGGTAATAGCGGGGAGCCCGGGCGTGGGCCTCGAGCTCGCCGACGAACCGTTCGCGGGCGGCCTGCTCGGCCGAGATCCGGCTCCAGCGGGAGCCGCGGGCGGCGTGAATCAGTTCCGCGGCCTCGCCCCGCGCCGCACCGAGCAGGGAGTCGATTTCGGACAGTTGGGCGGCGATGCGGCCGTCGGCTTCGGTCGCTCGGCCCGCGTCGGTGGCCTGGGTCCGCAGGGCGTCGAGCGCGAGGATCGCGGCGTCGAGCCGCCGGCTCTGCTCCACCGAGCCCGCCACCCGGGAGAGCGTGGCGACGGCGTCGCGGCGGGCTTTCTCGACGAGCGTCTCCCGCTCCTGCTGGGCGGCGATCTGGCGATGGAAGGCCCGGGCGACGCTGCCCCCGGGAGGCTTGAGCGACGTGATCGAGGCGTCCACGATCGCGAGCCCGAGATCGAGCGTGTCGGCCCGGGCCTGGATCGCCCGGGCGAGTTGCTGGCCCCCCTCCGTCCGACCGCGGGACATGAGCCACTGCAGGTCGTGGCTGGCGAAGGAGCGGCTCGTCTCCTGCTGGGCGATCACCCGCAGGGTCGCCTCGGGCGCGGCCGCCGTCTCCAGGAAATCGACCAGGTCGCGAACGCGATACTCGACGACCACTTCCGCCTGCAGCACCGCGAGGCCACCGCCCCCTGCCGCGGACTGGACTTTTATTAGCAGGACAGGGTCTCATAACAACTTTTTACAGCATCACGCTGGGTGCTATTCCAGACAAATACGGCATCAGATCAACCATGTTCATTTTCACGGTGATTGCTGTATTAGGATATGTTTGTACAATTTTA
>JBJTAA010000270.1:0-2675 GCA_046090525.1 Planctomycetota bacterium | reverse complement strand
AACTCCGCGTTCGAGCCGGTCTTCGACAGCCGGTTGACCAGCAGTTCCATGGCGTCGGTCGGGTTCATGTCGCCGAGCACCCGGCGCAGCACGCAGATCCGGCGGTATTCGTCGGGCTCGAGCAGCATCTCCTCGCGGCGGGTGCCGGAGCGATTGATGTCGATCGCCGGATAGATCCGCTTGTCGACCAGCCGCCGGTCCAGCACGATCTCGAGGTTGCCGGTGCCCTTGAACTCCTCGAAGATCACGTCGTCCATCCGGCTGCCGGTGTCGACCAGGGCGGTGGCGATGATCGTCAGCGAGCCCCCCTGCTCCACCTTGCGGGCGCTGCCGAAGAACCGCTTCGGCCGCTGGAGGGCGTTGGAGTCGACGCCGCCGGAGAGGATCTTGCCGGAGTTGGGCACCTCGGAGTTCCAGGCCCGCGCCAGGCGGGTGATGGAGTCGAGGAAGATCACCACGTCGCGGCCGTATTCCACGAGCCGTTTCGCCTTCTCGAGCACCATGTCGGCCACCTGTACGTGGCGGCTGGAGTTCTCGTCGAAGGTCGAGCTGATCACCTCGCAGGAGGGCCCCTTCACCTGCCGCTCCATGTCGGTGACCTCCTCGGGCCGCTCGTCGATGAGCAGCATGAAGACGTAGGCCTCGGGATAGTTGGCGAGCACCGCCTTGGCCATCTTCTGGAGCAGGATCGTCTTGCCGGCCCGCGGCGGGCTCACGATCAGCCCGCGCTGGCCGAACCCGATCGGCACGACCAGATCCACCACCCGCGTCGAGATCTCCTCGGCGGTGGTCTCGAGCTGGATCCGCTCGTCGGGATGCAGCGGCGTCAGCTCGTCGAAGAAGACCCGCGTCGAGAGCTTGGCCGGATCCTCGCCGTTGATCGCCTCCACCCGCAACAGCGCGAAGTACCGCTCGCTCTCCTTGGGCGGCCGGATCTGCCCCGCCACGCTCATGCCGTTGCGGAGCCCGAACCGCCGGATCTGGCTCGGCGAGACGTAGATGTCGTCCGGGCAGGAGAGGTAGTGGAAGTCGGGGCTGCGGAGAAACCCGAAGCCGTCGGGCAGGATCTCGAGCGTCCCCTCGCCGAACATCAGCCCGTTGAGCTTGATCCGCTCCTTGAGGATGCGGAACACGAGGTCCTGCTTCTTGGCGCCGGTGACGTCGCCGAGCTGCTCCTGCCGGGCCAGTTCGACGAGCTCCTGCATCGACATCTGCTGGAGCGTCGCGATGTAGGTGTCGCCCTTCTTGAGGGCCTCGTAGTGGCTCGTGACGTCGAGCCCGTCCCGCACCTCCTCGGCGATTTCCTCCGCGATGCTCATCGGCTCGCGGTCGGCGTCGGGCTGCTCGGCGTCGGGGTCGGTCATGGGAAAGCCTCGCTGGTCCGCGGCGAACGGGGCGGGATCGGAAGGGAGGAACGGGATGAGGACTGACGTGAGGCGGGCGCCCGACGCCGACACGCCACCCTGGGCCGGTCAGGCGACGCGGCCGGGCGTGCGAACGGACAGGAACCCCAGGCGGGAGCCGGCTGGAACAGGATGTTCGCCCGCTCACGAGCGAGCGAACGAGTCCACGATCCGACCGACTTGCTCGCGAGTATACGCCGGATCGCCCGAGGCATCCACGACGAGCGTTTTTTCCTCCGCCGGGGGCCGGTGATGGCGACTCCAGGCCCGCTCGCGGGCCGCCCGCTGGTCGGCCGGCCAGCCGCGGGCATCGAGCCGCCGCTGCCGCACCGCCTCGTCGCACGAGACCACGACGAGCCGGTCGCACAGCCGATCCCAGCCGGCCTGCATCAGCAGCGGCACGTCGAGCACCACGGCCGGCGGGCGGCCGGATGCGGCCCCGCCGGCCCGGAGTTCGGCCAGCCGGGCCGCGATCCGCTGCCGCACCCGGGGATGGACGATCTCCTCGAGATCCCGCAGCGCCGCCTCGTGGGCCGGCGCGGGGCCGAAGACCAGTTCCGCGAGCGCCGGCCGCCGCACGCGGCCGGCCCCGTCGAGCACGCCCGCGCCGAAGCGAGCCACGATCGCCGCCACGGCCTCCGGCTCGGCGAGCACCTCGTGGGCGATCCGGTCGGCGTCGAGCACCTCGGCCCCGTGGTCGGCGAAGGCCTTCGCCACCGTCGACTTGCCGGCGCCGATCTTTCCCACGAGCCCGATGACGATCATCAGCCGCACTCCGCCCAGGTGCCCCCCGAACTCACGGAGACCTCGAGCGGCACGTCGAGCGCCATCGCCCCCCGCATCGCCTCGACCACGAGCCGCTCGACCGCCGCCACCTCGTCCGCCGGCGCCTCGAGCACGAGTTCATCGTGGATCTGCAGCACGATCGCGGCCCGCAGGCCCTCCCCCCGCAACCGGCCGGCCACGCGGAGCATCGCCAGCTTGATGAGGTCGGCGGCCGAACCCTGGACGACCGTGTTGACGGCCGTCCGCTCGGGGAGCGTGAGGGCGAAGCTGCCCGCGGCCGTGCGGCGGGCCGACCGCTCGCGGACCCCGGCGATCGCCCGGCGACGGCCGAGGATCGTGGTCACGTGGCCGTCGCGCCGGCAGCGGTCGAGCACGTCGTCCATGAAGGCCGCGGCCCCGGCGAAGGCCGCCAGGTAGGCGGTGATGAAGGCGGTGGCCTCGGCCTGCGGGATGCCCAGGCTCTTGCCGAGCCCGAAGCCGCTCTGG
>JBJTAA010000269.1:0-4617 GCA_046090525.1 Planctomycetota bacterium | reverse complement strand
ATTGGTGCCGCGGGCATCCAGCGGGGCGTCGGGGCCCCCGACGACAATCTCGACGCCTGGTGCCGGGCCATGACCGAGCACTACGACCGGCTCACGCCCCGGCACCCGGTGTTCGCGGAGCTCGTCAACTGCGTCGACCTGGCCGTGGTGGCGGCGCTGATCCAGGGGCGACAGCTGGGACAGCGGGCCGGCCTCGACTTGGGCCTGTTGCTCGACGCCGAGCGTTTGCCGCTGCCGAAATACGACGTGCCCACGAGCGTGCCGACCGTCGCCAGCGGGCTCAAGAAGGGAACCACCTGGGTGCTTTCGGCCTCGGGCGGGGTGCAGTTCCAACCGTGGCAGTTCGCGGCGGCCGACCGCGAAGAGGCCGATCTCGGCGCGATCCGCCAGACGGCGCTTGCGGCCCGACCGGAGTCGGGCTGGCACTGGGAGTAAGGGCCCGGCAAGGATCCGGTCACGCCGTGACCGGATCACATGGGACGCGACGTCAACTCCGACCCGGTTTTGGAGTCCGGTCACGCCGTGACCGGATCACATGGGACGCGACGTCAACTCCGACCCGGTTCCGGCGGAACCGGGCTCCTGGGGCGAAACCGGGCTCCTGGGGGCCGCCCAAGCAATCGCCGCGACGCCCGCAGCGGCGAACGGGAAGTAAGCATCGACCCAGCCCGCGGCGGCGAGCGCGTCCAAGTCATCGCCGCCCACTGGCGGCGGCACGCTCTTGGCGAGCACGAGCCGGCGGCCGGTGGCGCCCGCGACGACCGCCGCGATCGAGTCGCTCGTGACGTGCCAGCCGACCGGCAGCGAGGCGACCGGCCCGGCGGCCCGCAGCCAGGCGGCGGCATCGAGCACCCCCGCCGCTGCCTCGACCTCGCGCACCAGGGGGAGCCCGATCGCGTCGGCCACGAGTCGAGCCGTGAGCGACATCGCGTCGATCGCGAGGTCGTGCATCAAGCGGGCTGGCCGCGGGCAAGCCGCGTCGATGGCCCGCAGGCCGTCCACGAGCTGACCTCCGCCGACGACGACCAGCGTTGGCCGCAAGTCGGTGAGCAGGAGGGCGAGCGCATCCGGCCAGCCCCGCCGGTCGAGCAGGCTGCCGCCCACCTTCACCACGTGCCCAGCCGGCCGCGCCGGTGCGCCCCGGATCACGCCGTGCTGCCAAGCCACCGTCATCGCAGCGCTCCCCGAGCCAGCAGCGCCAAGGCGTGGGCGGGAGCAGCCCGGGCCACGGCCGGGCCGGCGGCGTCGGCGAGCCGCTCGAGCCGCGGCCGCCAGCCCGCCCGCCCGAGGGCCAGTTCGGCGAGCATGTCGCCATGGCCGGCGAGCACGACGGCCGCGGGCGGCCCGCCTGCGACCTGGGCGACCTGCTCCAGGGCCAGGGCGATGAGCGCGGCCTGTCGGGCCGCGATCTCAGTGGCCGCCTCGACCGCGTCGTTCACGGTGAACTCCTTCGGATCGAGGAGCATCGTCCGCGCGAGGCGGGCGCGGGCGGCCTCCCTGGTGGCAGGGCCGCCGTCGGCCGTGTCGGCCGCTGCGGGATTTTCCGGGAGGGCCCCGAGCATGAGCCAGGCGTCGAGGGAGTCGGCGAAGCGTTCACTCGCGACGGGTCGCGGCATTCCGCGGTGGGGCAGTCGCGGAGCGAGCGCGGCGACGGGCGTCCGCTCCACGCCCGTGTAGACGAGTTCACCGCACAGGAGCCGGCCTGCGTCGTCGCGAGCCTGCGGGGCAGGGCGGCCGGCGCGGAGCGGCACGATGTCGGTCGTGGTCGAGCCGATGTCGAGGAGCACCGCACGCTCCTCGCGCACGAGCGAGGCGGCGAGGCGGGCCGTGGCGTGCCAGTTGGAAGCGGCCGCGAGCCGCCAGTCGCGCGTCGCCTCGGCCGGGCCCACCACGCGGCCATTCACGAGGTAGACCCCGGGCGGCTCGGGGCAGCCCAGGGCCGTGGCCGCCGCCACGAGCGATGCGGCGATGTGGGCCACACCCTCGGCCCGCGAGGCATAGCAGTCGCAGATCTCACCGGTCATCGTGGCCACGAGCCGGCGCGGCCCGCGGCCGGCGACGAGGTCGCCGACCGCCACCGGTAGTTCCCGCCACCGCTTCCAGAGCGGAAACGCCACGCTCGCCGACCAGCCCAGACCGTCGGCCGCCTTGAGGTTGGCCCCGCCGATGTCGAGGGCGATGAGATCGGTCACGAGGGGCATGCGAATCTCAGGGGGAAGGCTCAGCCGCCGGTCACGGAAAAACTACCCCGGTCGGGAGCGCGGTCGCGAGCCGGCTCGAGCCGCGGCAACCCGCCGCTCGCGGCCTCGATCATCGCCCGCACGAGGCTCGATGCAAACAGGCGCGCCTGCCCCACGAACGAGGTCGTCAGGCGGGGATTGATCTCGAGGATCCGGTCGCCGCGGCCGTCGGGCCGGGGCCCGAGGATCATGTCGATGCCGAGCCATCCGGCATCAACGCCGACGGCCGCAGCGGCTCGGAGCGCGAGATCGGTCGCCCGGGCCGCGGCCGTATCATTCGTCAGCGGGCGGCCGCCACGGAAGGAGAGACTCTCGCTGCCGCTGAACTCCTGCTGCATGACCGGCAACGCGATCGTGGCTCGCGGCCCGCAGAGGACCGAAACGCCGACCGGTGTGCCTTCGGCCAGAGCCTCGAGCCGCGTCGGCACGACGGCGGGCGGGCTGTGACGCGTGCGGACGATCACCAGTTCCTCACAGCCGCAGCCGCTGCGGGCCTTGCGAACGGCGGGCAGGCGGAAGCCCGCGGGAATCGCCTCGCCGCCAGCCAGGCTGCGACCGGCGGGCACGGGCAACCCCCGGCCGGCGAGGGCGTCGATCGTGGCCTGCTTGTCGGTAGCCAACGCGAGCACGGCGGCGGACGGGGCGAGCACCCGGCCGCCGGCCGAACGCACGATTCGCACCCGCTCGCAGAGGATGCCTTCGCTCTCGGGCGCGACCACGAGCGTCCACTCGGCCTCCCGCGCCGCCGCCGCCACGAGCGCAGCCACCTCGTCACCCGGCGGCACCGGCAGGCGGCGGACGCCGACCGGCAGCGCGCAGCCTCGCCCGTCCTCGACGAGCACGGCGAGTTCGAGGCCGGGATCCTTGGCGGCGTCGGCCGCCAGGGCCTCGACCATCATCAAGCCCTCGGCGGCGATCGCCGCCTGGCCGCCGGCGAGCCCGCCGGAGGTGCACCATTCGTAGACGAGCAGACGCATGGCCCGCAGTCTGCCAGATGCCTGGCCCGCGGAGCAGGGAAGCCTGGTGGCAGGCCGTATTCGGGAGGCTCCAAGCCGGCCCCGCGGTCGGGGCGGATCATGGCAGGCTCCAAGCCCACCCCACGGTCCAGGCTCTGAGCCGGCCCCACGGTCGGGGCTCCGAGCCCGCCCCACGGGGTTCAGCCGCCGAGGTCGAGCTTTTTCCACTTCCGCTGCGAGAGCTTCTCGCGCACAGTCGGCGGCACGTCGCCGTTCTTGAAGGTCAGCGACTGGATCCGCTGGTTGGCCATGATCGCATCGAGGGCCGCGGACGTCATCGCCGTCTCCCGGATCGAAAGCTCCTCGAGCGCCGGGAGCGCGGCGATCACCTTGGCGCTGGCATCGGTCACCAGGGGCAACGCCCAGATATCGAGCGCCTGGAGATCACCCGCTGCGGCCAACTGCACGAGCCCCGCGTCACCCACCGAGGCGAGTTCCTGGAGCGCGAGCCGCCGGAGCTTCGGGAGCTGGGCGACCACGGCCAGGGCGTCGTCGCCCACCTGCGGCAGGTCGCGAAGCGTGAGCCGCTCGAGCGGCAGGCCGGCGAGCGCCAGCACACCGGCCGAGCCGAAGCCCTGGCAGCGGAAGACCTCGAGCGACGTCAGCGTCTTGCAGGCGGCCAGGTGGAGGCCGGAATCGTTCGTGATCGCGAAATCCTGCATCAGGAGCGCCGCCAGGCTGCCGGAGGCGGTCAGCCGCCCGACCCCGTCGTCGCTGACGATCGTGCTGCGGTGCTTGAAGGCCCGCAGCTTCGGCAGCCCGCCGACCACGCCGAGCGTCATGTCCCCGGCCTCCATGTTGCCCCGCAGGTCGAGCACCTCGAGGTTGGCCAGGGACTTGAGCCGCCGGGTGTGCAGGTCGTTGAACCGCGTCTGCACGAGGGCGAGCCGCTCGAGCTTCTCCAGCGACGTGAGCGACCGCATCGCGGCGCCGGTCAGATTCGTGTTGCTCGAGAGGTCGAGCTCCTCGAGCTCGGGAAAGGCCGCGACGATCGCAGCCACCCCCGCGTCGGTGAGCGCCGAGTTGGTCATGGCCAGCGTGCGGAGCGGCACTTTGTCGCCCAGCGCCTCGACGAATGCGTCGTCGAGCGACCGGCAGTTGAGCAGCACCAGCGACTCGAGCCCCGGCAGCCCGCCGAAGAGCCGCAGGTCGTCAACCGTGAGCCCGCCGCCATCCGTGATCGTGATCCCGGCGATGCCGCCATCGGCCGCCCGCGCGACCTTGCCGCCCAGTTCCCCGACCCGGGCCGCCGCGGCAGCCGCGGCGTCGCCTGCGACCGCGGCGGCATCCGCGGCACTGGCCGAATCCGCCGGCAGCGCCGCCGCAGCCAGGGCGATGACGATGCCGAGGCGGCGGGGGGT
>JBJTAA010000268.1:0-2075 GCA_046090525.1 Planctomycetota bacterium | reverse complement strand
TTCGAGCACACGCCAGCGGGCACGGTCGGTCGCGGGCTCGAGCCGCAGCGAGCGGCCGGGGTGGCTCACGCGGCTGTCAAACGCCACCACGGCCAGGCGGTCGGCCGCGGTGAGCGAATCGACCATCCGCGCCACCGCCCGCCGGGCGGCCACCATCTTCCAGCCGCCCATGCTGCCCGAATGGTCGAGCATGAAGACCACGTCGCGCGGCCGCGGCTTCGTGGCGGCAGCCTCGGCCGGCGGCACGACCACGACCGCAAACGTGCCGTCGCCCGGGGCCTCCTCGGCGGGCGTGCCATGGCCGAGGCCGGCGGGCCGCGTGGCATCCGGCTCGACGAGCAGCGTGGCCGACGCGACGGCGTCGGCGGCGATCCGCCACCGGAGAATGAAATCGCGATCGAGCCGCTGCTCGGGCTCGACCACGACGCTCACGCCCCCTTCGCCGGCGGCGGTGGCGGCGGGCAGAGTGCAGGCGAGCGACTCCGACATGCTGCCTGCGACGGCGGCCGATCCGGCGGCGCTGATCTGCACGCGGATGCCGAGCCTCACGGGGCTCTTGAATCCCGGGAGCAGCACCGGCGGCGAGATTCGCGATGCGTCGGGCACGCGGTCGGTGTCGGGCACGACGCCGTCGCCCAGCGGCTCGCCGTCGAGCAGGGCGCCGGGGCAATACCGCGGGGCGACGACGAGCGGGAAGCGATACGTGGCCTCGAGCGAATCGATCACCACGGGGGCGACGAGCCGCAGCTCGATCTGGGCCGTCGATCGCGGCGGGATGTTGCCGACCCGCAGCGTAAACACGTCGGCCCGGTCCTGCTCGGCGATGCTCGCCGTCTGCCCGGCTGCGATGGCAGCGTCGTAGTCGTCGCGGGCCTTGCCGCGCTCGTCGATCCGGCTCTCGACGATCGTGTCGTCGACCGTCATCCGAAAGCCCGTCACCGCAGCCCGGGCGGGCAGGGGGAAGATATAGGTCGCCTCGAGCGGCTCGTCGAACACGTTGCGAAACTGCTGCCGCACCGTGGTCTCGGCGGCAAGACCCTCGATCTGCGCGTCGACGTCGAGGGCCACGAGCGGCAGGCAGCCGTGGGGCGTTTCGATCGCGCCGAACCCCGCCGTCGTCCGTTCGCTCGGGAGATCTGCGAAGTCTTTGAGCTCATCGGCCGTGAGAACGCGAATCATGGGCGGGCTCCTCGATCGGGCCGAACGGGGGAGGATGCCGCACGCGGGGCGCCTTCGGCCGAGGCGGGTGCGGCGGACGATCTGGGGTGAACGGATGCGAGAAATCGCACGAGCGGGCCGGCGATCCGCTCGAGCTCGGCCCGCTCGGCGGCCGTGAGCTCGCGGCCGCTCCAGAGCAGCATCGCGGCGTCGCCAAGCGCGGCCGACTGCATGGCAGCGGAGGCCGACACCGGCACCGCCGGCGGGTTGGCAATTGGCTTGGCTTTCCAGAACGCAGTGGCACGACGCGACGGCGGGGATTCCCGGCCCGCCACGACGGCGGCCAGATCGGCCACGGCCGCCTGGGATCGCACGAGGACGGCCCGCTCGATGATCGCGTCGGCGGCCTTCAGGGTCACACCGCCCGACCGGGCGAGCTCGGAATCGGTCTTGCCGGCGAGGCCGCGTTGGATGTCGGCCAAGGGAAGGTTCGCCGATTGCAGTTTCTTGATCGCGGCGAGCTGCAGCAGATGGCGGCGGCCGTAGAGGGCGGTGCGGCCGCGGAAGGCCGCCGGCCGATCGACCATGCCAAGCGTCTGATACCAGCGGACGGTGCGGGCGTCGGGCAGATCACGCACCCGGCCGCTGCGGGCGCCGTCGTAGCCGCTGGCGAGCAGCCCGGGCACGGCCTCGACGAGCTCGGGGAGCGTGATGTCGCGGGACTCGCGGTTGTGGTGGTAGGCCGTCGCCATGCCGTACATATTACAGTGTTATCTTACTGTGTCAAGCGACTGGGTCGGTCGACCGGAAGGAGAAAGTGATCTCCGCGCGCCCCCCAATGGGGCGGTTCCGGCTGCTGGGGGCCGCCACCGTGGCCGCTCGGTTCCCACCCCCTGTTCGAAAAAAGGAGCAGCATG
>JBJTAA010000267.1:0-22008 GCA_046090525.1 Planctomycetota bacterium | reverse complement strand
CGCCCGGCGTGTTCGCGGGATTCGCCATGGGGGGCGGGGCGGCGATGGCGGCCCTCGAGGCCCGGCTGACGGCCTCGTTTCCCGACGCGGTATCGATCCACACGATCCGCAGCCCGCGGTACGAGGAGTGGCTCTGCGAGATCGCGCCGGCCGGGGTCACGAAGTGGTCGGGTGTCACGCGGGTGGCGGCCGGCTGGGGCATCGGCCCGGCGGAGATCTGCGCCGTCGGCGACGACCTCAACGACCTGCCGATGGTCCGGGAGGCGGGCCTCGGCCTCGCGATGGGCAACGCCCGGCCGGAACTCCAGGCGGCGGCCGACGCGGTCGTCGGATTCAACGACGGCAGCGGGATCGAGGATGTCGCCGAGTTGGTGCTCGCCCGGGCTGCCCAGCCTGCGCCGCCTGCCGGGACGCCCTGAGGCCGGGCCGGGAAAGCGCGTCGCGGCCCCTGACGCGGGTTGTGGCGGGGACAGGGCATCCGTATACGTCCCCTCGCCGCCGCGGGCTCCCGCGGTCCGCTCCTGCCTCCAGAGCCGGGTCGGCCTCGCCGCGTCATGGACTACACGCTTCATCGACCGCAGTCCGGCTGCAGCCGCACCGGCCGACCGTTCGCCGCGGGGGAGGAGTTCTTCTCGGCGCTCGTCCGTGGTCAGGGCGGTCTCGAGCGGCTGGACGTGTCGGCCGACGCCTGGGACGGGCCGCCGGAGGGCACGATCGCCTGGTGGAAATCGCGGCATCTGCCCCCGGGCGAGGCCGGGCCCGTGCTCGCGCCGGTCGATGTCCTGCTCGACGCGCTCGAGGCGCTCGAGGATCAGCCGGACGACGCGCCCCTCCGCTATCTCCTGGCGCTGCAGCTCGTGAGGCGACGGGTGCTGCGGATCGAACCGACGCCCGGCGACGGCCCGGATGACGCCGGCGTGGTCGTCTTCTCCTGCCGCCGCCGTGACCGTGACTATCGCGTCCGCGAGACGAGCCCCGCCGTGGCGGCCGACCCGGCGGTGGCCGAGCGGCTCACCGCGCTGCTCTGGTCGGGGGACGCCGCATGACCACCGCATCGAGGCCGGGCGGCGACCGCGTCGTCTCCCGCTGGCTCACGCTCCTGGTCGTCGTGGCGGCCGCCGCCTCGACCGGCGCCTCCTGCCCGCAGGTGCTGCGGGGCTACCAGGTCGGCATGATGCCGCTGCCGCGCACGCTCCCCCCGCAGCCGTCGCTCGACCAGGTGGTCGCGGCGGTGCATGACAACACGCAGCGGGTGCGAAGCGCCATGGCCTCCCAGGCGGTGCTCGTCGTGCCCGGCGTGCCGCGGCTCTCGGCCCGCCTCGCCTGCGAGCCGCCCCGGCGGTTTCGACTCCAGGCACAGACCTCGATCACGGGCCCCGAGCTCGACATCGGCAGCAACGACGACCTGTTCTGGATCTGGCTGCGGCAGCATCAGCCGCCGATCACGGCCTTTTGCCGCCACGACCAATACGCCCGCTCGCAGGCCCGCCGGCTCCTGCCGATCCGGGCCGACTGGATGCCGGAACTGCTCGGCCTCGTGAACTTCGATCCGACCGACTCGCACGACGGCCCGCATCCGCTGCCCGACGGTCGCCTCGAGATCCGCAGCCGGCTGGCCGCCGACGGCGACGAGGTGCTCAAGTCGACGATTCTCGACGCCACCACCGGCCTCGTGGCGGAGCAGCACCTGTTCACGCCCGCCGGCGAGCGGCTGGCGAGCGTCCGCACGACGCGGTACCGGGTCGATGCCGCCTCAGGGGCGGCGCTGCCGCACCTCGTGGAGGTGTCGTGGCCGGCGTCGGGCGTCGACTTCAAGCTCGAGCTCACGTCGATCACGGTCAACGGCCCGAGCCCCGACCCGGCCCAGCTCTGGCAGATGCCGGCGTATCCGGGCTACGAGCCGGTCGATCTCGCCGATCCGGCGGTCGTGATCGGCCCGCCGAACCCGACCAACTGATCGGCCGCCCTCAGCCGGCCCCGGTGGCCTCGGCCAGCGCCCGCAGTTTGCCGCGGGCGCGGGAGAGTGCGGGGCCGATCGACCCGAGCGGCAGGCCCGTGAGCCGGCTGATCTCGCCGTAGCTGCGGGCCTCGAGGTGGTGCAGCCGCACGAGGCGCGCCTCGTCCGGAGCCAAACGATCGATCAGGGAGGCGATCTGCTCGCGGTCGTCGATCCGTTCCGGGAGGGCCGCGGCGGCGGCATCCGGCGGCTCGGCAGCAGGCGTCAGCCGGGCCGTCTCCAGATCGCGGACCAGTCGCCGCACCGCCACCCGGCGGGCGATCACGGCGAGGTAGGTCGCCAGGCTCGAGCGGCCCGCGAAGCCTCTGAGCACGGCCGCGTCGTGCCGCAGGCACTCGAGCACGACGTCCGCCACCAGGTCCTCGCGATCGGCGGCCGCGAGCGGCAGGCCACGCTGTCGGGCCGACCGCTCGATCACGTAGGCGAACAGGCCGGCGAACCGGTCCACGAACGCATCCCAGCCACCCGGCGCCCCAGCCAGGCACGCGTCCACGAGCCGTCGATCCTCGGCGGCCAGGGCACCCGGACCGGACGGTGGCGGGCTCAGGGACACGGGAGACTCGCCCGGAGGAAATCCCGGCAATCTTCCTGCTGGGGCCCGGGATATTCGAATGATAGGGGGCCGCCCCGGCACCCTCCAACCGCAGTCGAGTCGGCTCACGAAACCTGCCGCGGCTGCCGATGCTATCTGCACGTGGCGAGGCCCGCCGTGGCCCTGTTTCGTTCCGGCCGACCGAGCGAAAAGCCTTGATTTTTCCGGGTCGGCATCCGCCGCGTCCGGCGGCGGCGGACCGAGTTCACACCCCGTGTGCCAGGATCGTTGACAGCGTTTCCCCGCCTCCCTAGGATGCCGCGCGGTCGGGTTGTGCTGGCGTCGCCGTCAGCCCGGCCGGTGCATGTGGAAGCCAACCCCAGGAGCCTTTGGTCATGACGCACGTCGTCGCCGAGCCTTGTTTCGCCTGCAAGTACACCGACTGCGTGGTCGTCTGCCCCGTGGAGTGCTTCTACGAAGGGGACAAGATGGTCTACATCCACCCCGACGAGTGCATCGACTGCGAGGCCTGCGTGCCCGAGTGCCCGGTGGAGGCGATCTTCCACGAGGACAACCTGCCGGCCGAGTGGAAGGACTTCACCGCGCTCAACGCCGAGATGGCGCCGCAGCTGCCGGTGATCACCGAGAAGAAGGAGCCGCTCTGCGGCGGCGAGTGACGCGGCCTCAGCGGAGGTCGACCGTCCAGTAGGCCCGGTCCACGAAGCTCTTCCAGCTGGCGTACTTGGGGTTGCCGAGCTTGAGGGAGAGCAGGGGGCTGCGCTTGGGCTTCACGGGCTCGCGGATCAGCTGCATCCGGGCCTCCTGAGGCGTGCGGCCCCCCTTGCGGACGTTGCAGGCCACGCAGGCGCAGACGATGTTTTCCCAGGTCGTGAGCCCGCCCTGGCTGCGGGGCACGACGTGATCGAGCGAGAGTTCGCTCGTGGGAAATCCCTGGCCGCAATACTGGCAGCGGTTGCCGTCGCGGGCGAAGACATTGCGGCGATTGAACCGCAGGCCCTGGCGCGGGCCGCGGTCGCATTCCACCAGGCGGATCACCCGCGGGGCCCGCAACTGGTAGCCGACGCCCCGGATCCAATCGTGATTCGGATCGTCGAACGAGGCCTGCAGGGCGGAGAGCTCCCGCCACGATTCGAAGGAATACGCGCCGTACTGCCCCTCCTCGATGTGCACCACCTCGGCGAGCTGGCGAAACAGCAGCGTGAGGGCGCGGCGGACGTTGGTCACGTGCACCGCCACGAACGAGCGGTTCAGGACGAGCACGCTCAGACCGAGCGCGTGGGATGGAGCGACGCAGGCTGTCGTCATGGGCGGCTTGAGCTCCCGCGGGGCTTTCGCCCCCGCAAGGCCCGAGTTTACCCGGGCCGCCAGCCGGTCGCCAAGGTGCGACGGCGACCGGGGTCGGTGACCGGCTCGGCGCTTGCCTCCGCCGCAGCTTGGCGTCACACTCTGGGGATCGGCTCATGCCGCGCCGCCCCACGGCGCTCGAGCCGGCTCGTCCACCGCCTGGAGACTCTCGATGCTTCACTATTCGTGCGATGTCTGCAAGCGGCCGATTCATCCTCACGCGGACGTGCGGCATGTCGTCAAGATCGAGGTCTTTCCGGCGGTTGAGCACGACCCCTGCGGCTGTCAGGACCTCGACGGGTACGGCGACGAGGCGGATCACCTCGAGGAGATGCAGGAACTGCTCGAGCAACTGGATGACTGCGACGACCCGCGGATCGCCGAGGACGCCGCGGCCCGCTCGATGCGGTTCGACCTCTGCGACGCCTGCCGGCAGCGGTTCGTGAAGAACCCGCTCGGGCTGAAGTCGGGCAAGCAGCTGGACTTCAGCAACAACTGAAGCGGCTTCGCGGCCATCCATGGCCCGCGAAGCCTTGGCGGCCCTCGGGCCTTCGGCCCCGGCCGCCGGCCGCACCTCCGGGCGGCCGTGTTCGTGCGCGGAGTGGCTCGCTTAACGCTCGCATTCCGCGGGCAAGATGCCCGCGGCTACTTTCGTAACCCCGAGCCCGCGTGACGACGCGTCCGGCGAGATGGCACGGGCAACCCCGAGCCAGCGTCACCAGCGGGGCCGCTAGCGTGGGCACCGTCCGTCGGTAGACTCCGGGCTCCCCAGGCCCGAGGAGCAACACGACACGATGGCTGCGAAGACGCTCAAGATCGCCACGATTGCCGGCGACGGCACCGGTCCCGAGGTCACGGCGGAGGCGCTCAAGGTGCTGGCGGCCGTGGCGAAACTCGAGGGGTTCACGACCGACGTCGAGCCGCTCGACTGGGGTGGCGACCGCTACCTCCGCACCGGCGAGATCATCCCCGAGGGAGGCCTCGACCTCCTGCGGACGAAGGACGCGGTCTTTCTGGGGGCGATCGGCCACCCCGACGTGGCGCCCGGCATCCTCGAGAAGGGGCTGCTTCTCGAACTCCGGTTCAAGCTCGACCAATACATCAACCTCCGGCCCGTGAAGCTGCTGCCCGGCGTGGAGACGCCGCTGGCCGGCCGGGGCCCGGCCGACATCGACTTCGTGGTCGTCCGTGAGAACACGGAAGACCTCTACTGCGGCGTGGGCGGCTTCCTCAAGAAGGGCACGCCCGACGAGGTGGCCGTGCAGCAGGCGATCTACACGCGGAAGGGCTGCGAGCGGTGCATCCGCTGGGCCTTCGAATACACCCGCAAGCGGAACAGCCCCAAGAAGACGCTCACGCTCGTCGCCAAGACCAACGTGCTCACCTTCGGTCACGACCTGTGGTGGCGGACATTCCATGAGGTGGCCAAGGACTACCCCGACGTGAAGACCGACTACAACCACGTCGACGCCTGCTGCATGTGGATGGTGAAGAACCCCGAGGCCTACGACGTGATCGTGACGACGAACATGTTCGGCGACATCATCACCGACCTCGGCGGCATCCTGCAGGGAGGCATGGGCGTCGCGGCCGGCGGCAACCTCAATCCCGACCCGGGCGGCGTGAGCATGTTCGAGCCGATGGGGGGCAGCGCGCCCAAGTACACGGGCAAGGATCAGATCAATCCGATCGCGGCGATCAACGCGATGGCGATGCTGCTCGAGCACAGCGGCCAGCCAGCCGCCGCCGCCCGCATCGACCGCGCCGTCGCCCACGTCACCGGCACGAAGATGAAGAGCCAGGCGGCGGGCAAGATGGGGTATGGCACCAAGGCGGTCGGCGACCTGGTGGTGGCGGCGCTGGGGTAGGACGGCAGCGTGCGTCCGATGTGATCCGGTCACGGCGTGACCGGGCCCATGGAGTGGACTGCGAGGGACTGCCGGTACCCCGGAGCCGGCGTTGCTGGCAAGCGGAGGCAGGATGCCGAAGCGCAGCCAGCATCGAGCGAGCGGAGGCCAGGGACGGCCGCAGCGAGCGTCCGGGCGACGGGGACCGGCAGGCCCGAGCCTGCGGAACCAGAGGCGAGCGTCCGGCGAGACGGCACGGGCTTGCCCCGAGCCGACGTGATCCGGTCACGGCGTGACCGGACTCCCAAGGCTACAGCTGGACCCGCCGGCCCTCGGTCTGGCTGGTCTTGCCAGCCTCGACGATGCGGAGCGCCTCGAGGGCGTCGTCGAGCCCGCTCATGCTCCGCACCAGGCTCGTGACGCGGCGATGGAACTGCAGCAGCATCTGTTCTCCCACGGGCCGCTCGCTCTCGAGCGATTCCTGGTGGCGGCCCGCCGTGTCGAACCACACGAGGCTCGCCGGCAGGTCCACGAAGGCGATGCCCTGCTCGCAGGCGGCCTGGAGGGCGGCCGGCGGCCGGAACGAGATCGCCTCCTCCCAGCGGCCGGGGATGTAGGAGCCGCAGCTGATCTGGGCGAGGACTCCGTCGCCCGGTCGGCCGGTCGTCGAGAAGTCGAGGCTCATCATGCGGTAGTCGTCGCCGTCGGCGAGGCCCGCATGGCGCACGGCGACCAGGCTCGTCGGCTCCTGCCCGGCCACGTAGCGACACCAGTCCACGAGCTCGACCAGGTCGCGATCGACCGCGGCGTCGTGGGGCGTCTGGCTCGGCTCGCCGCTGGCATGGGGCCGCCGGCGGTGGCAGAAGAGCATCCGCGGTTCGCCGAGCCGGGTGGCGATGAGTTCCTTGAGCCGGACGGTGGCCGGGGCGTGCCGGCGCGGCAGTTCGGCCATGAAGGCGATGCCCGCCTCTTCCACCCGCTGCCGCAGGGCCGCGGCCTCGCCCGGGTCGGTGGGCAGGGAGACCGCCGAGTAGACCGCCTTGCCGTGCTCGCAGGCGGCGAGGATCGGGGTCGTGCCATACCACTGTTCGGCCAGGCAGAGCACCGCGTCGATGTCGTCGCGGGCCACGAGCGAGCGGAAGCCGTCCACCGCGGCGGCGCCCACCTGGTCGGCGGCCCGCTTGGCCCGGTGGGCCACCTGCTCGCAGATGCCGCGCACCTCGAAGCGGTCGGCCAGCGCCCTCAGCGCGGGGAGGTGCCTGCTCTCCCACTGCTCGCCGAGGCCGACGATGCCGACGCGGAGCTTCATGGGAGGTCTCCCGTCGACCCGGCCGGCTCCGCCGCGAGCAGCTCGCGCTCGCGGCGCAGGCCCTTGTCGGCGATATCCTTGCGGCACCAGCCGCCCGCCCAGCGAATCTCCTTGACGGCCGTGTAGGCCCGCAGCTTCGCCCGCGCCAGGGACGAGTCGGCCGCGGTGACGGCGAGCACGCGGCCGCCGGTGGTGACCGTCTCCCCCCCGTCGAGCCGGGTGGCGGCGTGAAACACCTCGACGCCTTCGAGGGCCGCGGCGGCGGCCAGGCCACGGATGGGCCGCCCCGTTTCGACCCGTCCGGGATAGCCCTCGCTGGCCATGACGACCGTCACGCTCGCGCCGTCGCGCCAGACCGGTGGCGACACGGCTTCGAGGCGACGGTCGGTGGCGGCGTCGAGCAGTTCCAGGAGACTGGAATCGAGCCGCATCAGCAGGGCCTCGCACTCGGGGTCGCCGAACCGGGCGTTGAACTCGAGCACCTTCGGGCCCTGGGCCGTGAGCATCAGCCCGGCGTAGAGGACGCCGTGGAACGGCACCTTCGCCCGCCGCATCGTATGCACCGTCGGCACGAGGATCCGGGCCTCGATCTCGGCCAGGAGGGCCGCATCGACGAACGGCGTCGGGCAGTAGGCCCCCATGCCGCCGGTGTTGGGCCCCGTGTCGCCGTCGTGGGCCGCCTTGTGGTCCTGCAGGGGCGGCAGCGTGACGATCGTGCGACCGTCGGTGATCGCCAGCACGCTGACCTCGATGCCATCGAGCCGTTCCTCGATCAGGATTCCGCTGGCGGCCTTGGCGAACTGGCGGTCGTCGGCGAGGGTGGCGACCGCCTCGAGGGCGGCGGCCCGATCGTCGCACACGAACACGCCCTTGCCGGCCGCGAGCCCGTCGGCCTTCACGACCACGGGTGCGTCCTCACGGGCTTCGAGGAAGGTGCGGGCCGCGGCCGCCGAACGGAACTCGCGGAACATCGCCGTCGGCACGTCACCTCGATGGAGAATCTGCTTGCAGAAGATCTTGCTGCCTTCGAGCTGTGCGGCCGCCGCCGTGGGGCCGAAGATCCGCAGGCCGGCGGCGGTGAACGCGTCGACGATGCCGGCGACGAGCGGCGCCTCCGGCCCGACCACGGTGAGGTCGACACCGCGATCGCGGGCGAGCGCCACGAGGCCCGGGATGTCGTCGGCCGACACGGCCACGTTCTCGGCCACCGCCGCGGTGCCCGCGTTGCCCGGCGCGACGAGCACCTCGGCTCCGTCGCGGGCCAGCTTCCAGGCGATCGCATGTTCGCGGCCGCCGCCACCGACGACGAGCACCCGTCGGGATTCGGTCAAGGAAGGACTCCTGTCGTTGGGGGTGGGGGCGGCAGGCCGGCCGGGCCTGGGCCAAAGCGGCCGGGCGAGCGGGCCGGGCCGCCACCGTTTCGGCCGCTGTTGTACCCAACGATCGCCGGAGCCGTCGGCGGCCGACCGTGCCGACGTTGACAGTTTTCGGGCCGCCGATAGAGTTATCGGGAGTTCGTGAAAAAAATCACGAACTCCTCCAATCCCCGTCGAAAGCGTGATTTCGGACGGGGCCGGCCCGCTGTGAGGCGGCTCGGACGGAATGCATGTCGTCCGGCGAGGCGTGCGATGGCTGAAAAGAAGAAGATGTCGGTTGCGGAAATCCTGGCGGCAGCCCGGGCCGCCGACGGCAAGGGCGCCTCGCCAGCGGCGAAGCCCAAGGCCGAGCCACCTGCGGACGCCGGTCAAGAGGAGGCCGCCGCGCCCGCGGCCCCTGCCGCTGCGCCTGCTCCTCCGCGAGCGGCTTCGGCCGGCGGGCGGCCGAGCGTCGCCGACATTCTCGCGATGGCCCGCGCCAAGCAGGAGCCCGGAGCTCCGGCGGCGAAGCCGGCCGCCGAAGCGAAGCCGGCGGCCAAGCCCGCGGCGAAGGCAGCCGCGGCTAAGCCGGCAGCCCCCGCCGCCGCAGCTGGCACGAAGGGTGTGCAGCGGGATACGGCGAGCATCCTCGCCGCGGCCCGGAGCGCCGTGAAGCCCGGCCCGGTCAGCAAGGCCGAGGCTCCCGTGCGGCCGGCCGAGAAGCCGAAGCCGGCGGCCGCTGCAGTCGCGAAGCCTGCCCCGCGGGCAGTGCCTCCTAAGCCCACCCGCCCGCCGCAGCCGGCCAAGCAGGAGGAAGGGGAAGATCGGCGCAGCTTCCTGCAGATCGCCACGGGATCCTTTCTCGCCGTGGGTTTCACGGCCCTCTCCGTGACGGGTGGCCTGTTCTCGCTCGGCCTGGCCCGGTTCTTCTTTCCCAACGTGCTCGCCGAGCCGCCGAGCAAGTTCAAGGTGGGGTTCAAGGAAGGCTTTCCCGCCGGCAAGGTCGAGACCAAATACGTCGCCCAGTACGGCGTCTGGGTCGTCAACGGCGAGGTTCAGGGGCAGCAGCAGATCTACGCCCTCAAGACCGTCTGCACCCACCTGGGCTGCACGCCGAGCTGGCTCGAGGCCGAGCAAAAGTTCAAGTGCCCCTGCCACGGCAGCGGCTTCTATAAGGACGGCGTCAACTTCGAGGGGCCCGCCCCCCGGCCGCTCGAGCGGTATGCCATCCGGATCGCCGATGACGGCCAGCTCGAGGTCGACAAGAGCCGCACCTTCCAGGAGGAGCTCGGCCAGTGGGCTGATCCCGCCTCCTACGTGACCGCCTGAGAAAGGAAGCCTGTCCAGCCCATGGCCATCGGCGAGACGATCCGCAACTCCCAGATCTGGAAGAGCATCTTCCGCCACCCGATGCCGCTCGACCGGCGGAATCGGATCGTGGTGATGCTCACCAACTTCTTCCTCCACCTTCATCCGGTCTCGATCAAGAAGCAGGGCATCGCCCTCTCGTTCACCTGGTGCATGGGGGGCGTGACCTTCTTCCTGTTCATGGTCGAGACGGTCACGGGCGTGCTGCTGATGTTCTATTACCGGCCCACGCTCGAGTGGGCCTACAACGACATCCTCGCCCTCCGCGACGTGACCAGCCTCGGCATCCTCCGTGAGCTGCACCGCTGGGGCGCGCACGCGATGGTGATCACGACCTGGCTCCACATGTACCGGGTGTTCCTGACGGGCAGCTACAAGCCGCCGCGGGAGTTCAACTGGGTCGTGGGCGTGATCCTGCTCCTGCTCACGCTGCTGCTGTCGTTCACCGGCTACCTGCTGCCCTGGGACCAGCTCGCCATCTGGGCCATCACGGTGGGCTCCAACATGGCGCGGGCCACGCCCTTCCTGGGCTACGAGGGCCCCGGCCAGCAACTGCTGACGATCGGCGGCATCGACATGATCACCGACCGCTCCGACGCCCGCTTCGGGCTGCTCGGGGCGAGGTTCGTCGGCGAGGAGACGCTCAACCGGTTCTACGTGCTCCACTGCATCGCGATCCCGCTGGCCGTGGCTCTGCTCCTGGCGATCCACTTCTGGCGGGTGCGGAAGGACGGAGGCATCAGCGGGCCGCTCTGACGGCCGCGGTGAGACGGCATGCATTCCGACCCCTTCTTCCTCTCGAACGTCGCCGGATTCCTGGGCGGCTATTACGCCTTCATCGCCGCGATGAACGGCGTGTTCGCGCTGATCCTCTGGCAGAAGTACGGCCAGCCCGCCCGGGCGCTCGTGTGGACCGTCTTCGCCGGGGCGATGATGATCCTCGCCAGCCTGGCCCTCTCCGGATCGGAGTCGCTCGTCCCGTCGCTGCCCGCGAGCGTCCGCAGCCTCGTCAACACGCTCTCCGGGCCGGTGCTCTACTCCCTCGGCACGGTGGCCCTGTTCACGGTGCTGTTCGTCTTCCGCAAGTTCTTCGTTCAGCCGATGGTCGCCTGGACGATCCTCAACGCGGCCCTCGTGCTCATGGGCCTGTCGATGGCCGATCAGAACTTCGCCCTGATCGTGATGAAGCCCGACAACGTGCCGATCGTGGGGCTCGTGTTCCTGCTCGCCTTCTTCACCTGGGTGGCCACCAAGCAGGCGGTCGTGAACGACGAGCGGATTGCCCGCGGCGAGCCGCCGCTGGAGAAGCTCAATGACGAGAAGGTGCTGGTCTGGCCCGATCTCGTCTACACCGAGCTGATCTGCATGGTGGCGGTGTCGGCCTTCCTGCTCCTCTGGGCCATCTGCCTGCCCGCCCCGCTCGAGGAGCCGGCCTCGAGCGTCAAGACGCCAAATCCCTCCAAGGCCCCGTGGTACTTCCTCGGCCTGCAGGAGATGCTCGTCTACTTCGACCCGTGGTACGCGGGCGTGGTGCTGCCGAGCCTGGTCGTTTTCGGCCTGATGGCGATGCCCTACCTCGACTACAACAAGAAGGGCAACGGCTACTACTCGATCGCCGAGCGGAAGTTCGCCTACCTCACCTACCAGTTCGGCTTCCTCGTCCTCTGGATCACCCTGATCATCCTCGGCACGTTCCTGCGGGGGCCCAACTGGAACTTCTACGGGCCGTTCGAATACTGGACGCCCTACAAGGTCGAGGTGCTCAACAACGTCGACCTGAACCAGATGTTCTGGATCAACTGGCTCGACATGCCGCTGCCCCGGGCGGCGGCCGACGCCCCCTGGTATGCCCAGCTCGGCGCCGTCCTGCTCCGGGAGGCTCCGGGCCTCGTGATCCTCGGCCTCTACCTCGTGGCCCTGCCGCCGCTGCTGGCCGTGACGATCTTCCGCGGCATGTTCGCCAAGATGGGGTTCATTCGCTACATGATCATGGCGAACCTGATGCTGCTGATGCTCTCGCTGCCGCTCAAGATGGTTCTGCGGTGGACCATGAACCTCAAGTACATCGTGGCGATCCCTGAAATCTCCCTGAACTTCTGAGCCTCGGCCGTTTGGGTGGTTTGACCAATGCCCGCAACAGAACAGACCTGGCGCGACCTCAAGATCCTGCACGTCGTGTTCGCGGTCGCGGCGATCGCACTCCTCGCGACGACCGTGGCGATGCTGGCCGCCGACCACGACCGCCCGTGGAAGAAGTACGCCCGCGGATTCCGCGACCTCGAGACGTGGACGGCGGAATCGCGGATCGAACAGCAGGATCTGGCCGACTATCGCGTCCGGGGGGGCGAACTGGCCGCCGCCCTCGCCGAGGCCCGTCGGGCTCCCCTCGATGCCGGCCTCGCCGACGCGTTCGTAGCCGCGGTGAAGACGGTGCCCGAGGATGCGTCGGCGGCCGCCTTCGTCGAGCGCGACATCGCCGCGCTCAAGGAGTTGCAGGGGCAGGCCGCCGCGCTGGGTGACGCGGAGGCCGCGAAGGCGGAACTCGCGGGCCTCAACGAGCGGCGGTTCGTGCTGCGCGGGGATTTGCTCGAGCGGATGCGAGACATCGCCAAGCGGGCCCGCTTCCGCGAGGACCTCCTCGCCGGGGCGCTCAAGCTCCGCAAGGCCGAACTCGACAAGAACCGGGCCGATTACGAGCTCGCGGTTGCCGACGAGGCCCCCGCCGACAAGCAGGCGAGCCTGCTGGCCCTCGCCGACGCCAAGCGGAAGGAGGTGGCCGACGCCACGCTCGCCTTCCAGTCGTCCAACACCTACCGCAAGGAACTCGAGTCGCTGCTCGGGCGGATCACGGGCGCCGAGGACGCCGCTGCGAAGGCCGTGGCGGACCATCGCGGCCAGCTCGCCCAGCTCCAGAAGACCTACGACGATCGGCGGAGCAATCTCGGCAAGAAGGCTCTGGAGATGCCGGTGCTCGACGCCTTCAACGGCCCGCTGCAGGTGGAGCAGATCTGGCTGCCCGACCTGACGCTCAACAACAACTTCCGCGACGTGGCGCGGTTCGACCGCTGCACCACCTGCCACCGGGGCATGGACAAGACGATGCCCGGCTCGCCCCACGACCCCGCCTATCCCGAGGCCGAGACGGTCGTGCTGTCGCTGCCGACGCCGGCCGCCGACGCGGCCGCGAAGTTGATCGAGGAGGCCAAGGCGGCCGCCGCGGAGCGGGGCCAGACCGCCACCGCCGAAGTGGACAACGACGCCCTGCAGGCGCTCTACGGCCTGCGGCTTGCGGCCCGCGGCGTCTTCGACGCCGACGCCCCGACCCTGAGCGTGGTGCTGCCGAGCCCCGCGATTCCCGCCGAAGACGAACCCGAGCCTGCCGCCGCCGCGGCCCGCGCGGGGCTGCAGCCGGGCGACGTGATCGAGGAGATCGATGGCCGACGGACGACGGCCCTGGGCGTCGCGCGGGCGGCGCTCCTGGAGACGCCGCGCTGGGGCAAGCCGCTGGAGGTGAAGGTCCGGCGCGGCGTGCCGCAGCCCTATTCGACGCATCCGCGACTCGACCTGTTCGTCAGCGATTCGAGCCCCCACCCGATGAAGACCTTCGGCTGCACGATCTGCCACGAGGGGCAGGGGAGCGCCACCAGCTTCAAGTGGGCCTCGCACACGCCCAACTCGCCCAAGCAGGCGCATGAGTGGCACGACGAGTACGGCTGGTTCAACAACCACCACTGGATCTTCCCGATGCGGCCCGAGCGGTTCGAGGAGTCGAGCTGCCTGAAGTGCCACCATCAGGTCGTCGATCTCGAGCCGAGCCCGAAGTTCCCCGAGCCGCCGGCGCCGAAGCTCGTCGAGGGCTACCACCTGATCCGGCAGTACGGCTGCTATGGCTGCCACGAGATCAACGGCTGGGCCGGCCCCGAGCAGCGGATCGGGCCGGACCTCCGCCTCGAGCCCAACTACCACGAGGTGGCCGCCGCGATCGCCAGCGATCCGGGCCTGAAGGAGCTGGGCGAGTCGGCCGCACGGTGGGCCGCCGAGGTGCGGACGAGCCCCGATGGTCGGGCGGCCCGGGAGCGGCTGGCGGATGCGATCGCCGCCGATGCCTCGGCCGGCGAGGACGCCAAACTCCTGTCGCGGTCGCACGACCTGGCGTCCCTGCTCAAGGACCCGGAGACGCCGGGCAAGTTTCCCAAGGTCGGCCCCAGCCTGCGGCATGCCGCCGCCAAGCTCGGGTTCGACTGGGCGTATGCCTGGCTCCGCAACCCGCAGGAGTTCCGCCCGTCGACCAAGATGCCGCGGTTCTTCGGGCTCTGGGAGCACCTCGAGGGCAAGGGGCTCGAGGAGTCGCGGCGGTATGAGCCGGTCGAGATCCGCTCGATGATCCACTACCTCGCGGCCAACAGCGAGCCGTTCGAGTACGTGGCTCCCTACGGTGGCATCACCGCCGCGGCCGACGTCGCCCGCGGCAAGAAGGTGTTCCAGCTGCGGGGCTGCCTGGCGTGCCACCAGCATGCCGACTTCCCCGAGGCCAAGAGCACCCACGGCCCGGACCTCTCGCGGATCGGCGCCAAGGCCGCCGCGCATCCCAAGGGCAAGGAGTGGCTCTACAGCTGGCTCCGCGAGCCGGCTCGCTACCACCCGAAGACGATCATGCCCAACGTGCTGCTCGAGCCCGAAAAGCTCGCCGACGGCACCGTCGCCGACCCCGCGGCCGACGCGACCGAATATCTGATGACGTCCGGCCGTGACTGGAAGCCCGCGGCCGAGTGGAGCGTGAAGACGCTCGACGGCAGCGTGCCGTTCGCGATGGCATCGGCCGGTTCGCTGTCGGCCGAGGAGCGGCAGGCGCTCGACGAACTGGCGCTGATGTACCTCAAGGAGCGGTTCCCGACCGTCCGAGCGGAGGCTGTGCTCGCCAAGGGAGTCGACGCCCTGCAGGGCGGCATCAAGGGAGACGAGCAGATGCTCGTCGGCCTCGACGGGGCCGGCCGTGACGCCACGCTCTTGGCCTACGTCGGCAAGAAGACGCTGGCCAAGCTCGCCTGCTATTCATGCCACGACATCCCGGGCTTCGAAGACGCCAAGCCGGCCGGTGCGGCGCTTGCCGACTGGGGCCGCAAGGAGTCGTCGCGGATCGCCTTCGAGCAGGCCTCCCACTTCGTCATGCACCAGTTGGCCGCGGCTCACGGCCACGGCGGCCATGGGAGCCATGGGGGCCACGGCGACGCCGCGGGCCACGAGGCTGGGCCCGACGCCGCAGACGTCTCCCCGTTCGGCACCGAACTCGCCTACGTCGTGAAGGGAGACGAGGTGCACGTCGACCCCGAGTCGGTCGACCCCGACACGGGTTACTTCCTGCAGAAGCTGCTGGCTCATGAGCGGGAGGGCTTCCTCTGGCAGAAACTCCGGGCTCCCCGGAGCTACGACTACAAGAAGGTCGAGAACAAGACCTACAACGAGCGGTATCGCATGCCGCAGTTCCCGTTCGACGACGAGCAGCGGGAGGCGGTGATGACGTTCGTGCTGGGCCTGGTGGCGGAGCCGCCCGCACCGCAGTTCGTGCATCGTCCCGGTCCGCGTGAGCAGGCCCGGCTGGACGGACTCGTCGTGGCCGAGCAATACAACTGCGGTGGCTGCCACACGCTGGAGATGGACCGCTGGGACGTCGCCTTCCAGCCCGGCGGGCTGGGCGAGGCAGCCGAGACTCCCGACTATCCGTTCCTCGCCCCGCGGTTCACCGCCAAGCAGATCGCCGAGTCGCTCGCGTCGAATGCCCAGGGGCTGCGGCACGCGAGTCTCGTCGGCATGCCGGTACTCAATCCCGAGACCGGCCGGCCGGAGCTCGTGGACGAGGACGGCATTCCGATCGAGGAGGACGACGAGGAGGCGGTGCCCCATCGCCCGATCATGCTCTGGCACGATGCGCTGGTCGACGGCTCACCGCGGCAGGTGGGCGGTCCCAACCTGCTCGTGCCCGAGGCCGCGATCAAGGCCGGCCGTCATTACCCGGCCAAGGGTGGCGAGCTCGCGCGGCTCTTGTTCCCGGTCGTGATCGCCGACGAGAAGCAGGTGAATCCGAACGTCAAGCCCGACGACGCCTGGGGCTGGCTGCCGCCGCCGCTGGTGGGCGAGGGGCAGAAGGTTCAGTCGGCCTGGCTGCACAAGTTCCTTCTGAACCCGTACCCGATCCGGCCGCCGGCGGTGCTGCGGATGCCGAAGTTCAACTGGTCGGCAGGGCAGGCCGCCGCGATGGTGGACTACTTCGCCGCCGTGGACGGGGCGGAGTATCCCTACGTCTACGACCCGCGGCTCGATGAGGCGAGTGTGGCAGAGAAGGAGCTGGCCCGCGCCGGCCACCTCGAGGGTGCGCTGCGGATCGTCACCAACAACAACTACTGCGTGAAGTGCCATCTGGTCGGCGACTACACCCCGCCGGGCAGCGTCAAGGCGCTCGCGCCGCAGCTCGCCAAGGTCCACGAGCGGCTGCGTCCCGGCTACGTGCACGACTGGATCGCCAACCCCAAGCGGTTCCTGCCCTACACGGGCATGCCCGTGAACATCCCCTTCGACAAGCCGGTCAGCCAGGATCTCTATGCCGGCAGCAGCGAGCAGCAGGTGTATGCCCTGACCGACCTGCTCATGCACTTCGACCTGTTCGCGAAGCGAAACCTCTCGCTGGATGCCTTCTTCCGGCCGGAGCAGGCCCCGCCGGCGGCCGCTCCGGCTGCCGGCAGCCCGCCAGCACCCGCCAAGGACGCGGCCGCCAGTCCGCGGCCCAAGCCCACCGACGCCGCCGCGTCCGGGTCGCCCCGCCCGCCCGTGCTTCTAGAATGAGCAGGATTTCCGAACGTTTCGAAACCGGGGCCGCGGACGCCCGCGGCCCTGCCCGCCCCGCCTGGAGAGTCGTCATGATCACTCGCTGCCTGAAGGTGTCTCGGGTTCCCGTCCTGCTCCTGGCCGTCGCGGTCGCCGGGCCTGCCCGTGGCGACGAATGGGGCACGCTCAAGGGACGGTTCGTGCTGGGCGGCGACGTGGCCGCGCCGGCGGCCCTGACGGTCGACAAGGACGTCGAGGTCTGCGGCAAGCACAAGCTCGTGGCCGAGGAACTCGTCGTGGGCGCCGACAAGGGCATCGCCAACGTCGTTGTGTTCGTGCGGGACAAGAAGGTGAAGGTCAAGCCGGAGCTCGCGGCGGCCGCGAAGGATGGCAAGCCCGTCCTCGACAACCTCAACTGCCGCTTCGAGCCGCACGTGCTCTTCGTTCAGGCCGGTCAGGAACTCGTCATCAAGAACTCCGACACGGTGGGGCACAACAGCAACATCGCGACCGCCAAGAACGCCCCCGCCAACAACCTGATCCCGGCGAGCGGGCAGGTGACGGCGAAGTTCACGTCCGAGGAGGCCATGCCGGCCCAGGTGACCTGCAACATCCACCCGTGGATGAAGGGCTGGATCGTGGTGCGGGACAACCCCTACGCCGCGGTCTCCAAGGCGGACGGCTCGTTCGAGATCGCCGACCTCCCCGCGGAGGAGCTCGAGCTGCAGTTCTGGCACGAGAAGGCCGGATACATCGGCGAGATGACGATCAACAACAAGCAGGAGACCGCCAAGAAGGGCCGCCTGAAGCTGCCCATCAAGGCGGGTGACAACGACCTGGGCGAGATCGTGCTCGACGCCGGCCTATTCAACAAGTGAGCGAGGTGGTGCGCGTGACGGACGTGGTTGGCGGCTCGGCTTTCCGTGTGATGGCGGCGGTGCTCGCTGCCACCTGCATCGGCTGCGGCCCCGGGCGGGTCGCGGGCCCGGCCCCCGATCTGGCCGCCGCCGCGAAGCTTCGGGACGCGCTCGGCGCGGGCGGGGCCGCGACCGCCGCGGAAGAGCAGGCCGCACCGACCGGCACGGGCTGGGCGACCCTCAAGGGCCGCTTTCTGTTCGCCGGCTCGCCGGGCGAGTTGCAGCCGCTGGTCGTCGACAAGGACATGGCGGTTTGCGCGAAGGAGGGCATGAAGCTCTACGACCAGTCGCTGCGGGTCGACGCGTCCTCCAAGGGGCTCGCCGACGTGGTGGTCTTCGTGCGGAAGTCGAGCCGGGTCAAGAGTGCCGTGCCGACGGAGCAACTCGTGTTCGACCAGAAGAACTGCGAGTTTCTCTCGCCGGTCTTCGCCGCCAGGGTCGGGCAGCCGGTCGACGTCCGCAACAGCGACCCGATCGGCCACAATACCAACATCGCCGGCACGAGTTTCAACCAGTTGATCCCGGCCGGCGAGGGAACCGTCTACGTGCCGAATGGCGAGACGGGCATGCCGGTCTCGGTGACCTGCAACATCCATCCCTGGATGAAGGCCTACGCCGTGTTCCGCAAGGACGGCTACGTCGCGGTCTCGGCGGCCGACGGCACGTTCACGATCGTCGATCTCCCCGCCGGGGAGCCGCTCGAGTTCCAGGTCTGGCATCCGCGGGCGGCGAGCGGGCTGAAGCTCGCCAAGCCGGAGCTCGAGTGGTCGCCCAAGGGAAGGTTCAAGATCACGCTCCAGGCCGACGAGGTGAGGGATCTGGGCACTTTGGAGGTGCCGGCCGCGGCCCTGGGCGGCTGAGTTTCCAGGCATCGAGTCACGCACGCATCGCCCCCGTTCGAACCCAGTCATGACCATGCTCACCCGCATCGCACACGCCGGCCTCGCTTCCTGCCTCCTGCTGGCGGCCGGCTGCAGCCCGACGCCGCCGGCCTCGTTCCGGCTCAATCTGGTGGAGGCCATCTCGCCGACCGCCGAGAAGGATGCGATCGACCCGGAGCGGGCCCTGACGGCCGACCAGCAGCGGCAGGTGGCGACGATCCTGGCCGCCATGTTCGGCACGCCCGACGAGCCCGTCTGCCTGCCCGAGACGGGCCTCGACCAGGCAAAGCTCGTCCTCGCCGCCGGCCCGGTCCGCAGCGACATCGTGGGCCGGAAGAACGGCCTGTACCGTGAGCACTGCGCCCATTGCCACGGGATCACCGGCGACGGGCTCGGGCCGACGGCCGCCTTCCTCAATCCCTATCCCCGCGACTACCGCCCCGGCGTCTTCAAGTTCAAGAGCACCGAGCGATCGAGCAAGCCGACGCACGCCGACCTCGCCCGGGTGCTGCACAATGGCGTCCCGGGCAGCTCGATGCCCTCGTTCGGCCTCCTCAGCTCGGTGGAGGTGGACGCGCTCGTCGAATACGTGAAGTACCTGAGCATCCGCGGCGAGACCGAGCTCGCCCTGATGCGCTACTTCTACGAGGAGCTCGACGAAGATGCCGGCGGGAAACTGCCCGAGACCCGCGAACTGCTCGTCGACGAGATCCTCGCGCCGATCGCCGAGAAGTGGGCCGCGGCAGAGGAGGAGGTGATCGAGGTTCCCGAGATGCCCGAGGGGCTCGAGCTGGCCGCCTCGATCGCCAAGGGTCGGGAGTTGTTCCACGGCGACAAGGCCAACTGCGTCAAGTGCCACGGTGTCACGGCCCTCGGCGACGGCCAGGCCAACGACTACGACGACTGGAACAAGAACGTCGTGAAGATCGAGGACAAGCTCTCCAAGATCGCCGCCGGCGACCTCGATGCCGCGGAACGGCGCTGGGTCGGCCAGTTCGAGGAGGTGCTCGCCGGCGACGCCCTCACGCCGCGGACGATCCCGCCGCGGAATCTGCGGCAGGGCATCTATCGCGGCGGGCGGCGCCCCCTCGACCTGTACTACCGGATCCATGCCGGCATCAACGGCGCGCCGATGCCGGCCGCCAAGGGCACGGTGGCTCCCGAGGACATCTGGCACATCGTCAACTACGTCCGCTCGCTGCCCTATGACTTCGACGGGGAGCTCGGGGCCGACCGGGCGGTGGCCGTGCAGCCGGCGACGGCGGGCGGCCTGGTGGTGGCGAAGGAGACTGACCGATGAAGCGGCTTGCCGGGATGTTTTGGGCGCTCCTGTTCCTCGCCGTGCCGGTGCTCGGCGTGGCCGTGTTCGCGGTCGCGCCGTCGATCAACGTCTGGCTGCCGAAGGACGTCTCGGCGCATGGCGAAGAGATCGACTCCCTCTTCTACTTCATCCTCGCGCTCACCGGCGTGGTGTTCGTCGTCACGGAGGTGCTGCTCTTCTGGTTCATGTGGAAGTACGACGCCTCCGCCCGGCAGGGCGAGAAGGCGACCTACATCCAGGGCAGCCACACGCTCGAGGTCGTCTGGACGATCATCCCCGCGGCGACCCTGCTGTTCCTCGCGATCTACCAGATGAACGCCTGGGCCAACGTGAAGATGCGGCGGCCCGACATGCCGCCGACGGTCGAGGTGGTGGCCCGGCAGTTCGAGTGGCGGCTGCGGTATCCCGGCCGCGACGGCCTCCTCGGCACCCCCGACGACCTGCATCTCGTCAACGACCTCCACCTCCCGGTTGACGAGGAGATCCTGGTCCAGCTCAAGAGCATGGACGTGCTCCACAGCTTCTTCCTGCCGAACCTCCGCATCAAGCAGGACGCCGTGCCAGGCATGAAGATCCCGGTTTGGTTCCGCGGCACGGAGACCGGCGAGTACGACATCGTGTGCGCCGAGCTGTGCGGCTGGGGCCACTACAAGATGAAGGGCCGCGTCACGTTCGTGACCCGGCCGGAGTTCGACGCCTGGCTCGAGCGGAAGTATGCCGAGCAGGAAGCCACCCAGCCGGAGCCGGAGTCGACCGGCGAGATCGTCGCCAACTGAGCCCCCGAAACTCGATCCACCGCCTTTTCAGGAGGCATGCATGAGCACCGTCACCGCCCCCCCGACCGTCGCCCCCTCCGCGTCTCCGGCGCGGAAGCCGAGCGCGGTCGCCACGTTCCTCTCGACCTACGTGTTCTCGAAGGACCACAAGGTCATCGGGCTGCAGTTCCTGTTCTCGACCTTGCTCTGGTTCCTGATCGGCGGCCTGCTCGCCCTGGCCGTGCGGTGGCAGGTGGCCTGGCCGTGGTCCGACGTGCCGGTGGTCGGCAAGCTGTTCGCCCAGGAAGGCGGGCAGATGAGCCCCGAGTTCTACACCATGCTCTTCACGATGCATGCCACCGTGATGATCTTCCTGGTGATCATCCCGATCCTGGCCGGCGCCTTCGGCAACTTCCTGATCCCGCTGATGATCGGGGCCGACGACATGGCGTTTCCGACCCTCAACATGCTCTCGTACTGGTTCATGTGGCCGGCATTCATCGCCTTCGGCGCGAGCTTCTTCGTCGAGGGCGGCGCGGCCGCCGGGGGCTGGACCAGCTATCCGCCGCTCTCCACCAACGTGGCGGCCTCGCCGGGCAGCGGCTGGGGCCAGACGCTGTGGCTCATCGGCCTGACGTTCGTGGGCGTCTCCTCGATGCTCGGCAGCGTCAACTACATGACCACGATCATCCTGATGCGGGCCCCGGGCATGACGATGTTCCGCCTGCCGATGACCATCTGGGGCATGTTCATCACCGCCGTGCTGCAAGCCTTCGCCCTGCCGGTGCTGACCGCCGCCGGCTTCATGCAGCTGGCCGACCGGATGTTCGCCACCGGCTTCTTCTCGCCGGAGGGCAACATCGTCAACAACGCCGTGGCCGGGCCGGGCGGCGGGCAGCCGCTGCTCTGGCAGCACCTGTTCTGGTTCTACAGCCACCCCGCCGTCTACATCATGATCCTGCCCGCGATGGGCATGGTGAGCGACATCCTCACCTGCTTCGCCCGCAAGCCGCTGTTCGGCTACCGGCCGATGGTCTACTCGATCGCCGGCATCGCCGGCCTCGGCTTCATCGTCTGGGGCCACCACATGTTCATGTCGGGCATGAATCCGGCCCTCGGCATCACCTTCATGGTGTCGACGATGATGATCGCCCTGCCGAGCGCGGTGAAGACGTTCAACTGGCTGGGCACGGTGTGGGGCGGGAAGATCCAGTTCACCACCGCGATGCTCTTCGCCCTGTCGTTCGTGTCGATGTTCATCATCGGCGGCCTGTCGGGCATCTTCATGGCGGCGACGCCGGTCGACATCTTCATCCACGACACCTACTTCATCGTGGCCCACTTCCACTACGTCCTCTTCGCCGGCACGGCGATGGGCGTCTGGGCGGCGATCTACTTCTGGTTCCCGAAGATGTTCGGCCGCACGATGAACGAGTTCTGGGGGAAGGTGCACTTCTTCCTGACCTTCATCTTCCTGAACGGCACCTTCTTCACGATGCACATCCTCGGGGCGGTGGGCTTC
>JBJTAA010000266.1:0-6547 GCA_046090525.1 Planctomycetota bacterium | reverse complement strand
AGACCGGCGGAGGGACGTTGGCATTGCCGGACGGGGTGGTCATACGGGATCCGCCGGAAGAGGCGAGGGCCGAGTCACCTGCCGGTGGCCGTGAACGCCGCCCAAAAGAAGGGATGGGCGGCCTCCAGCAGTTCGCTCCGTGACCGGATGAGTTCGAGCTGGGCCCGCCGCACCGCCTCGGCGGGCAGCGCGCTGTCGGCAAGCGCCGCGAACATGGTGCTCGAGAGCTGCGCCGTCTCCTTGTCGGGGACCGACCAGAGCGTGCTCACGACCGTCTCGGCGCCGGCCAGTTGGAACGCCTGCCGCAGTCCCGCCACGCCCTGGCCCGACTCGACCTCCCCCAGGCCCGTCTGGCAGGCCGAGAGCACCACCAACCGCGTGCCGCGCAGGTCGCAGCCGAGGATCTCGAGGCCCGTCAGCACCCCGTCCTCGCCCCCCCCGGAGTCGACGTTGCAGCCGGCGAGCATCAGGCCGCACCGCGTGAGCGGGTTCTCCAGCGCCTCGCCGCGCACATCGACCAGCCCCCGGCCATCCCCGGCCCGCTGGATCGCGAGAGCGTCGGGATCGAACCGCTGGTCACCGAGGAAAAAGCCGTGCGTCGCCAGAATCGCCAGGGCCGGCCGCGGCGAGGCCTTGAACCGCGTTTCGGTGGCCTCGTCGGCGACCACCACTTCGGGCACGGACCCGGCGATCCGCCGCACGGCGTCCGCCACCGCGCGGGCCTCCTCGAGCGTGCCCGGTAGCGGCTGGGCACGAGCGTGCCTTCGCGTCATCTGGGCCGGACGCGCCAGGCTGCGGTCGGCGGCCGGCTGAGCGGCGGGCTTGCCGGCCGACTGGCTGTCGAAGTTGGGGGCCGCCATGATCAGGGGAGGCCGCACGCCCGGCGCCGAGCTCTCGCCGGCAGCGGCTCGCTTGGTCACCAGGTCGCGGCCGCTGGTCACGTGGCGGATCGCGACCGCCTCGACGGCAAACCTGCCATCCGCGAGCACGAGCGCGGCGAACGGCACCAGCCACAAGGGACCGTCGGGCGAAATCACGAGCTCCTGGGGGGCCTTGCCGAGGGCTTCCTGCGCGGCCGCGAGCAGCGGCTCGATGGTCCGCTTGGCCAGCGGCGCCGCCACTACGGCCAACTCCGCCTGGGCCGCCGCTTCCCCCTGCGTTTGGATGGTTCCTTCGGGACCCTTGGCGGCTTCGATCTGGGCTCGATACTCGGCCACGAGTGCATCGATCGCCGCCGCCTCGCCGAGATCGATGACCCTGATCCGGCCGCGGCCGGCCGGCGGCACGATCCAGGCCACGTACCGCGGGTTGCCGGAGGGCTCGAAACGCTGACCCTCGCGGGCCGCGAAGGCAAAATCTCGAGGTCGGAACCGGGCGATGTCCACGAACACGCTGGCGGCCGGCAGCGCAGCCCGAATCGCGCCGATCGCCACCCATGGATCCTCGCGTTCGAGCCACTGGAAGGACAGCCCCATGGCCAGGATGGCGGCTCGCTCCCGCTCCTCGAGTTGATCGATCCGTGCCGCGGTCTGTTCGCTCCCCTGAGCGGCCTGCCGTAAACCGGCCAACTCCTTGCGAATCTCCTGGAGTTCGGCAGCGGCTTTGCGGGCTCCGGGATCCTGAGCCCGGCCTGCGATCTGGATGCCTTCCGCGGTGGCCTCCTGGCCGACGGCCTTCGCATTGGCAAGCCAGGCTGCGGATCGCTCCGCCGCCTCCGGGTCATCGGCCCGCACCAGGCCGAGCGAAAGGATGCCGTGCAGGTTCGCCTCGTCGCGGATCTTGAGAAACTGGAGTTGTTCGCGATCGGTGAGGGCGGGAAGCACCCGGGCCACGTAGCGACGCACCCCGCGGCGGCCCCGGTCGGCCGCGTCGAAGGCCGCGGCCCAGTCGCCGCCGCCGGCCGCCGCGAAGGCGAGGTTTTGCCAACTGATGCTGGTGTACGGGTGGCTCGGGCCCAGCACCTTGTCCCGGATGGCCGCCGACCGCTCGAAGAGCTTGCGGGCCTCGGCCTGCTTGCCCACGCTCAACAGCAGTTCCCCCAGATTGCTCGCCGCATGGGCCACCTGGGGATGCTCCGGCGGAAACACCCGCTCCAGGATTTCACCGGCCCGCCGCTGAAGCGGCTCGGCCCGTTCGTACAGCCCCATCGCTCGATAGAGACGGGCCGTGTTGTTCAGTGCGACAGCCGTCTCGGGATGCTCCGGGCCGGCCAGCTTTTCGAACGCGGCGAGGATCCGCTGGCGGAGGGGTTCGGCCTGGTCATAGTCACCCCGCTCGTAATACAAGCCGGCGAGATCATCCCGCGAGATCGTGGCGTCGAGTGACTCCGGACCGGATGCTTCTTCCTTGATGGCGACGGTTTTCTTGAGCAACTCCTCGGCGCTGGCAAAATCGCCCTTGGCTGACATGACGGCGGCGAGGCTGTGCATCGCGCTGGCAGTCTGGACATGACCCGGGCCCACATCGGGGTGCCGGGCGTTGATCTCAACTGCCTGCCTGGCGGCTCGCTCCGCCCGGGGAAGATCGCCCAGCAGCACGAACACGTTGGCCAGATTCTTCAGCGGTCCTGTGACCGCCGGGTGTTCCGGCCCGTAAGCCTTTTCCAGCCATGCGAGGCCGGCCTCGTACGAGTTCTTGGCACCCTGGTAATCACCACGTGCCTCCAGGATCTGGCCGAGGATAATGTCGACGTAGACGCGGCTGACGTCGTCCTCGGCGAGCCCTCGCCGCGCCACAGCGTCAGCCTGTCTGGCCACGCGCTCCGCCTGGGTGTACTCCCCCTTGTCGTACAGTCCCCGTGCCTCGTCCACCAACCGCGTGACTTCGGCGTCGGTTGCCGAGGCGGGATGACCCATGTCGCCGAGGAGAGCGACCGTGAAAACGGCCGTCAGCCAGGCTGGGCCGAGCCCCGACCCAGCCGTGCCAACGACGCTGCGCACCATGGACACGCTTCGAGCCCAACACTTACCGATGCACATCCAGGACCGCCGGAGTCTCATTACTCGGTGAGCTTGAACCCGGACTTGTTGCCCCCTTGCTGCAGCCGTGAATCAACGGCCGGGGGTCGCTGGGGCTGGGGCTGCGGTTGGGGCTGCGGCTGGGGCACCACTTGAGGTGCCGGCTGTGGCTCAAAGTTCGGCTGTGGCTGGAAGTTGGACTGTGACGGCCTCGGTGGACGACCACCGCCCCCGTTTTGGACCGCGCCGCCGAGGGCGTTGAGCAACAGCCCCAACTGGCGGATGTCCTCTTGGTTATTGTTCGACCATTGCTGGGGCCGGTTGTTGTTCGACCACTGCTGGGGCCGGTTATTGTTCGACCACTGCTGGGGACGATTGTTGTTCGACCACTGCTGCGGCCGGTTGCCGTTCGACCACTGCCCCTGCTGGTCGAACTGCTCCTGCCAGCGGGGATCCGTGGAGGTGCTCGAGGCACCGTATCTGCCCGATTGACTCTGCTGCGTCAGACGCCGCTCATCCACCTTGGTGTAGGTGCCGTCGGCCATCCGCTCGTAGAGCCCGTCGTCGAACCGCATGAACCGCTCCTGGCCGGTGAACGGACTGGCTGACGAGGTCGTCGCCGGGCGGGAAGGGCCGGGCGATGGTCGCGGGGCGGGCGCGGTGGATCTCTGGACCTTGTGGTAGGTGCCATCCGCATTGAGTTCGTACAGGCCGTCGTCCAGCTGCAGGTAGCGGTCCACGCCCGGATTTCCAGAAGGAAATGACTGCGCAGCGAGCGGAAGCGACGGGAGCCAAAGGGCCGACGCCAGCATCAGGAGCGACAAGCCGGAACCACGGCAAAATGACATGACAAGGCCTTTCGGAGAGAATTCGAATCCGATCGAGGGCGAGACAGAGCCACGTGGCAGCCTCGGAGGGTAAGGCGGGAAGCGGACAGAAAACCGGACGAACAACTCCCCCCGCGCCCTGACCTGGAGGGCGTCAGGGTGCATTTTGCCTGCCGAAAAGGCGGTTTCGTCCGGTTTGCGCGGCGGCCCCCGCCCTTGTTAAGGAAGGGCTGGTGCGCGCCGGTGGGGTCCGGCACGTCTCCGGTCTGCGGCCGCAAGCCTTTTCCGCGCGGGTATCCGCCCGGTGCGGGCTGCTGCTCTCCGTTCACTGCCCGGTCCGTTGGCCACGTTCAGGAGCCATTCGCCATGCGCCGCCCATCTGTGCTCGCCGTCATTGCCTGCGCTACTGCAGCTCTCGCGACAGCCACTGCACGGCCCGTGACGGCGGCCGTCCGGCTCCCCGAGGGTATGGCCCGGGCCGCCGAACAGGTGGTCTCGTTCATCAATGCCGAGGGGTACGGAAACGTCGGCGTGCTCAAGTTCCGGGTGCAGAAGCAGGGCTCCGAGGGCGGCGAGACGGTCGGCACGATCAACCGCGATCTGGCGACCCAACTCGAGACCGCCTTGGTGATCAAGCGGAAGCAGCCTGCCACGTTCGTGCTCCTGCTGGATGCCAGCGACACGGCCGCCGCCACCCCTGGCGCCGGTGATGCGACGGCCGAGGCGCGAGACAAGCTGTTCGCCGCCCGCTACCGGCCGGCCTGGGGCGATGCGTCCAACCCGGTCGCCGCTGACGCCTTCATCACCGGCACGGTCGAGGTGGACCGGGGGCTGGAGACGATGCGGGTCGTGGTCTCCGCGATCAAAAAGCAGGGGGAGCCGCGGGAGATCGCGTCGTTCGATGCAGTGATCGAGCCGGCGCTGCTCGGGCCCCTCGGCGAGAGCTTTTCGACCCGCGGCATGATCAATGCCGGCCTGCCGCGGATCCCCCGGGCGGAGCAGGCCGCCGCGACCACCGCCGGTGGCCCGGCGGCAAGCCAGATCCACGCAGTTTCCAGCGAAGCCGCGAGCATCAGTGCCGGCGACAAGCCGCACCCGCTGGCCGATTCCACCGCGCCGGTGACCCTGGTCGTGGCCTACGACGGCAAGGAGTCGCCACTCGAGTTTCGGCAGGGAAAGGCCTTCGTGCCCGAGCCGCGCGAGGGCCAGAAGGTGACGATCACCGTCCGCAAGCGAAAGGCCGGCGACGGGCGGCGGATCGGCGTCGTGCTCAAGGTCAACGGTGAGAACACCGCGATGCGGGAGCGGGCGCCCGACCTGCACTGCTACAAGTGGATTCTCTCCGACGCGATCCCCGCCGTGACCGTCCGTGGCTACCAGGTCGACCGCGAGACGATCCAGCCGTTCACGGTCTTGTCCACCGAGAAGTCTCAGTCGCGGGAGTTCAGTTACGGTGCCGATGTCGGCTCGATCAGCGTCACGGTGTTCGACGACGAGGTCACGGACCGGCCGGCTGTCGCCGGTCCGAGCTCGTTGGCCGGAGAACGTGGGGCAGCCGACGTCGCCATGCTCGAGCGGGGTGTGCGGATCGACTCGGTCGCCGCGAACGGGACACCGCAGCAGCTCCGCGAAGCGTTGGTACGGGGCGGCATCGCGTCTGAGACGCGGGGGCTGATCGTCGAGGGGGACACGACCGAGAAGCGCAACCTCGACCTCGTCGAGTTCAAACCGGTGCCGACGCCCGCGATGGTGGCCGTGGTGACCTACTACGAACCTCGCGCGAAAGATAGCCCGTGACGGCGCTGCCGCGTTCCCGAGGGGGCGGGAAGGACGAAACGGTGATGGCCGGGCCGCGCTCCATGCAGCGTCGGAAGCCGCAGCTACGAGGGTCTGGGTTTCGTTGGGCCGGGTTCGCCGTCCTGGTCGCTGGGGGAGCGTGCCCTGCCGCCGCAGCTGAGTCCCCGCTGGCAACGGCCGAGGCCTTGGTGCAGCACCTGTTCGAGCCCGGACTGGATCCGGCGGCCGCCGCCCGGGACGCGGCCGAGGCCGAGCGGCTGCTCGACGAGCGGCTCGACCCCGCCCACGAGAGTGCGGTGAGAGCGGCCCGCCTGGCGGGCCGGCTTGCCGCCTGGCACGGGATCCGCGGCGAGATCGCCGCGGCCGAGCGGCTCTATGCCCGGGCCAACGTGGTGTGCACCGCCCGAGCGGCCGAGCTCGGCATCGACGACGCGTACGCGGTGGGCGAAAACCTGCACGCCCTCGCGCTGCTCGCGGAGGCGGACGGGCGGCCGGACGCGGCGGAAAAGCTCTTCGGCGAGGCGCTTGCCGGCTCCGCTGCCCGCGAGTGCCGCCGGGATCTCGCCCAGCTGCTCGTGCGGCAGCGCAGGTTCGACGCAGCGGAAACCTACGCTGCCGAACTCTTCAGTTCAGGGGGCGCGCTGGGCATGACCGAGGACCCGCAGGATCCGCGCCGGCGGATCCGGGAATGGGATGCCTACCCGTTCATCGCCAGCTGGCATGTCAGGGCCCTGCTGGCGATGGCCCGCTCCGACCATGGCCCGGCCCTCGAGGCGATGGATCACAGCCGGCGGGTGCTGCGGCAGTGGCTCCCGCAGCAGTTGCGGCCGCTCTCCAGCCGGCACCAGCTCTCCCTGATCGTCCGCGATGACGCCTTGGGACTCGACACCTGCCTCTCGCTGGGCCTGGCCGCCGCCGGCGCCCCGGCCGCGGCCTCGCTCTCGGCGGCCTGGCTGGCCAACGGCA
>JBJTAA010000265.1:0-27407 GCA_046090525.1 Planctomycetota bacterium | reverse complement strand
CGCGGTCGTCGACACCGTGCGAGAGAGCATGCAGGTGACGTCCGTGGGTTTCACCGACAGCACGGCACAGACTGTCGACGTCGACGGCCGCAAGGTCTCCGACGGTGTGGATTCCGATCGTTGTGAGGCGTTCCCGTGTCTTCGGCCCGACACCCCACAGCAACTGCACCGGCAAGGGATGAAGTCAGTCGGCGTCAGGTTCGGTGATGCACACGATCAGCCGAATGTCGCCACTGTGACTGGGGCATTCGGGGGGGGGGGGGAGCGACCCTCATCGATGCGGGCGAAAAGTTTCGCCCACACCATCCGCGACGGTCGTCGGGGTGCTGTTTTTGTTTCGGCCGAAGCGAGACATCTGCCGGCGGCATGCCCGCCGTCTTCGTGCCGGGGGCGAGCCGCCGCTACAGAGTCTTGGCCCGCGGCCACTCGCCCGACTCAAGCAACTCGAGCGTGTCGGGAGCGTGATCGCGGCGCGGTTCCGACCGCCGGCGCACAAAACCAAGCCGCATCCCGCACGCGTGGCGGCGTGTCGCACAATGGCCCGCCGCGCAACCTTGCCCCGAAAACTTCGGACGTCTCGCGGGGGCCTTGCAACCGGCCTGCCCCTTCCATGGAGGACGCGCGGGCCGCTCGGGTCAGGCCCGCCTACGACGCCACCGCCGCATCGCCCACCACCCACAGACCCAAGCCCCGCCTGCGGCGGCATGGCCCACGCTCGCAGGCTCCGGCACGGTCGCCATCCGAAATCCCATCCCGTCGCTCTCAACTGAAGTCGCTGCTTGAGTGGTTTGGCGAACGGAGGAACTCAGGTTCGCGACTGAACTACTTGCGTTTTGCCAGGCGCCACCCCGACGCACAGCCAAACCGCTCCCGCCCGATGCACCAATCCACTCCCAGACGTTGCCACTCATGTCAAAGGCCCCGTAGAAGCTCGAGCCGCCGTTCGTTCCCACGGTCGTCACGTTTCCAGGGGTGGCCGTCGCCCCGGTCGGCCACGACCCTTCCGAGCCGTTCCAGTTCGCCCCTTGGCCGTAGTTCGCGAAGTTGCCGGTGACGAGCGGGCTCGCACTCCCGTCCGTGCCGACGCCGACGGTCGTCGCGGTCACCGGTGTCGGAGCTGAGCTGAAGCCGTTGCCATACAGCGTGTACGCACTCGAATCACCGTTGTAGTACGCCGCCTTGTACCACTCGTTCTCGGTCGGAATCCAGTAGCGGGCGGTGGCCGTCTTGGGAATGACGTCGCCAGTCGTGCTCGTCCCGACGAGATAGGCGCCGATGTTCTGCGGCGCCGAGGCCGAGGCATCCGTGCTGCCATAGGCCTGGGCACCGTTATGCAGCCAGTTGGCGACTCGAGCCGCATCCCACCAACTCACGTAGTTCACGGGCTTGTCACCGAAGTTGGTGATCACCGCGTACTTGCTCCCGGCAGTCGCACCCGCATTGAAACTGATCCCGCCCCGCGGTGTGCTGCCCATGAAGGAGTTGTAGACCGCGTTGGGATTGCTGCCGTCGGGATCGATCGCGTTGAGGAACTCCGCATACTGCGCGTTCGTCCATTCGAACTTGCCGATCCGGAATGCATCGGCCACGGCGCCGTACCCGGTCGTGTCGTTGGCATTGCCCGGGTTTCCCACCTCCACGAAGTGGATCGTGGCAGCCGGGACGCGGGCGGCGGTAAGGCATACAGCGACGACGGCAAACAGCCGGGCGTTTGCCAATCGCACCCCGTGAACCGCACGAAGACCCGTGACGCCCAACATGGCGGTGATCCTTCAGCCTGAACGAGAACGAGACGCGATGCTCAGATCCAGTAGTCCACCAGCGTTGCCGGCCCGTCGACGTCCTGGGAACGAATCCGCCGCCCACACCGGCAGTCGATCCCCCTAACCTCGATGGGGGACCCTACCTGAGGGAGGATAACAATCCCGTGCCCGTCGTCAACGGCGGACAGTGGGAAAATGACGAATCGGGCACCGGCTGGGACGAACCGGGCACCGGCTGGGACGAATCAGTCCTCCAGAGGGACGAATCGGGCCCCCTTGGGGACCCGTTTGGGGGTCGAAACCAGCGAAACTCGGCACGAACGCGCCGCGAGGATCTGGGCCGACGAAGTCAGCCCACCGTTCGCATGAACTGCCTTCGATATTTCGCCGGCGTCATGCCCGTCAGGCGGCTGAAGACCCGCGTGAAATGGCTCTGGGAGGCGAAGCCCACCTCGTGGGCGATGCTGGCGAGCGACTCCGTCGGCCACTGCAGGAGTTCGAGCGTTCGCCGCACCCGCCGACGATTGATCAATCGTGCAAGGCTGAGGCCCGTCGATTGCCGCAACTCCCTGGCGAAATGGCTGGACGAGAGAGCGACAAGGGCCCCCATGTCGGCCAGGAAAGCAATGGTTCGCAGAGGCTCGTCGGCGGAGGCCACGAGATCGTCGAGCGTACGCCGGTGAAAAAACGAACGAGCCCGCGGGGGGGCGGCCGCGCGATCCGCCGGCGGCGGAAAAACAGGACCTTGACATCCAAATAGCCGATGACAACACTAGGTCAAATCGGATATGCCAATCCGATTCAATCTTCCAACCCCGGAAACAGGCTGATGCGCCCGACCCGCCGGCTCCTCGCCGCTGCCTGTCTCGCCTGCACGGCGCTTCCCGCGGATGCGGCCGACGCCTTCGAAGAGCAACCGATCGCCTACAGCCGGACCGAGCCGGCCAACGTGGTCGCCGATCTCGCGGGGCGGCTGGCGGCGGGCGAGGCCACGCTCTCGTTCGAAGGGTCGACCGGCTACCTGCGGAGCGTGCTCGAGGCGCTCGCCGTGCCCGTCTCCAGCCAGACGCTCGTGTTCTCGAAGACGAGCCTGCAGCAGCAGCGGATCTCGCCCAGGAACCCACGGGCGCTGTATTTCAACGACGAGGTCTACGTCGGCTTCGTTCGCGGCGGCGACGTGCTCGAGGTCTCGGTGGCCGATCCGCGGTTGGGCACGGTCTTCTACACGCTCGATCAGGCCGCCGACCGGCCGCCCCGCTTCGAGCGGCAAACCGACAACTGCCTGCTCTGCCACGGCGGCGCCCAGACGCAGGGCGTCCCCGGCCACGTGATCCGCTCGCTCTACCCCGACTCGAGCGGCCAGCCGATCTTCTCGGCCGGCTCCTACCGCGTCGACGACACGACGCCGCTCGCCGACCGCTGGGGCGGCTGGTACGTCAGTGGCCGTCACGGCGAGGCTCCCCATCTGGGCAACGTCACCTACCGCCGCCGCCCCGAGCCGGGGGAGGCCCGCGACACGAGCGGCTTCAACCAGACGGATCTCGGCGGACGGTTCGACGCCTCCGGCTACCTCTCCCCGCACAGCGACCTCGTCGCCCTCAGCGTCCTCGCCCACCAGGCGAGCGCCCACACCGTCCTCGCGAAGGCCTCGTTCGACTCCCGCACGGCGCTCCACCGCGAGGCCGCCCTCAACCGTGAACTCGGCGAGCCCGCAGGTCACCGTTGGCCGAGCACCAACACCGTCCTCGATGCCGCCGCCGACGCGCTCGTCGAGTGCTTCCTCTTCTGCGGAGCGGCATCGCTGCCGGGCCCCATCGAGGGCACGACCGCCTTCGCGGCCGAGTTCGCCTCGGCCGGCCCGGCCGATCCCACGGGCCGATCGCTTCGCGCGCTCGACCTCGAGACGCGGCTCCTCGAGCACCCCTGCAGTTTCCTGATCTACTCGCCGAGCTTCGACGCCCTCCCCGAGGAACTGCGGCGGCGGTTTTGGGATCGGATGGACGCGGTGCTCGCCCGCGGCGAGGGCGGCGAACGGTTCGCCCATCTGTCGGCCGGCGATCGAACGGCGATCCGCGAGATCCTGGCCGCCACGAAGCCGGGCGTCCCCGAGCACTGGGCCATGCGGTAGGCGATCCGTCCCCCGTGGCGGCCCGGCCGTCTCCCCCACCCGTCACGAGAACCTGCCGATGCTCTCGCAGACCGTCGAATACGCCCTGCGGGCCGCCACGTATCTGGCCACCGCCCCGAGCGAGAGCCGCACGGTCGACCAGGTGGCCGAAGCGACGCACGTGCCGGTCGCGTATCTCTCCAAGGTGCTCCAGCAGCTCGTCCGGGCACAGATCGTCACCAGCCGACGCGGCAGCGGCGGCGGCTTCATGCTGGCCCGGCCACCCGCGAAGCTCTCGATCCTCGAAGTCGTCCAGGCCGTCGAACCGATCCAGCGGATCACGACCTGCCCGCTCGGGCTCGCGGCCCATGGCAAGCGGCTCTGCCCCCTGCACCGCCGGCTCGACAATGCCCTGGCCGAGATGGAGAAGGCCTTCGGGGCCTCGACGCTCGCCGAGATCCTCGCGGAACCCACCAAGAGCGTGCCGCTGTGCACATTCCCCGACCTGGCGCTTCAGCCTTGCCGGCAGTGATCGTCGCCAGCGCCGATTCTGACCGTGGCTAGCGAGACGGGCTCTGGTCACCGCGACTACGGCCCCAGAGCAGGTACACGGGCACGCCGGCGGCGATCGTGGCGGCGGACACGGCCGCCACCAGGGGTCGCTGCCAGGCGACCGCGGCCGTCAAGAGCCCGGTGCCCAGGAGATAGACCGCCGGCACGACCGGATAGCCGGGCGTACGAAACGGTCGCGGCAAGTCCGGCCGCCGCACCCGCAGGACGAACACCGCCGCCACCGAGAGCATCGAGAAGATCGCCAGCCCCACGCCCGCATACATGAGGAGCGTCTCGAAGGATGCGGTCCACAAGAGCACCACCGCCCAGCCGGCCTGCAGCAGCGTGGCCGCGACCGGCGCCCCTGCCCTGCTCTGCCCGCCGGCCACCGCCGGAAACTGCCCGGCCCGGGCCATCGCCGCGGCGACGCGTGGCCCGGTCAGAAGGTAGGCGCTGACCGACGCCAGCAGCGTCAGCCCGATCGCCACCGACAGCGGATTGCCCACCTCTGGCCCGAAGAGCCGCTCGGCCGCGAGTTGGGCGATCGGCGCCACGGCGTCGAGCCCCCGCTCGGCAACGACCCGCCGGATCTCGGCCGCCGGCAGGGCCAGGGCGTAGGCGAGATTGAGGGCGAGATAGAGACCGGTGACCAAAGCGGTGCCCACGAGGATCGCCCGCGGCACGTCCCGCCGCGGCCGGCCCACCTCACCGGCCACGTAGGCAGCCGCATTCCAGCCGGTGTAGGCGTAGGAGATGTAGACGAGCGACGAGGCCATCGTCACGGCGAGGCCGGGCGAAAGCGGCGGTCGGTCGGCGAGGTTCTCCCACCGCCCCCAGCCCGCTGCCAGCCCGAGCGCCGCCAGCGTGCCGAGGATCGCGAGCTTGGCGAGCGTCATCCCGGCCTGGGCCCGGATCGTGGAGCGCCGGCCGAGGCAGTGGATCGCCGCGAGCCCGATGATCAGGGCGGTGGCCAGCCCGAGCTCGGCGGTTCGGGCCGGACCGGCCTCCAGCCCCAGCGGCACGAGCAGATACTTCGCCGCCGCGGCGGCCGCGGCCGTGATCGGCCCGCCGAAGCCGATCAGGAACGACACCCACCCGGAGAGAAAGCCGAACAGCGGCCCGTAGGCCGCGCGGAGAAACACGTACTCGCCGCCGCTCTCCGGCAGAGCCGCGGCCAGTTCGGCGAGCGTGAGCGCCCCGCACAGGGCGAGCACGCCACCGGCCACCCAGAGGCCGAGCATCAGCTGGTTGCTGCCCGTGAAGAACACGGTGAAGCCGCTGGTCGTGAGCACCCCCGTGCCGATCATGCTGGAGACGACCACGAACACCGCCGTCGCCAGGCCGAAGGGAGGCGGAGCGGCCGAGGGCCCGCCGGTCGCCTCGGCGCCGCCCGGCTGCCGGCCCCCCTCCGGGCTCATGACGCCGGCCGCCGGCGCGCCGCCCGGCGCACGAGTTCGTCGGCGATCACGCCGGCCAGGATCACGCCGCCGATGATCGCGAACTCCACGTTCTGATAGCGCGGGTGGACGAGGTTGATCATGTTGTTGAGCACGACCATCAGGGCCGAACCCACGAGCAGCCCCAGGATCGAGCCCTCGCCCCCGCGCAGCGAGCAGCCGCCGAGCACGGCCGCGGCGATCGCGTAGAGCTCGTAGAAGTTGCCGAAGTCGCTCGGCTGGGCGGCATTGATGTCGAGCACGAAGAGCATGCCGCCCAGGGCCGCCAGGGTGCTCGAGATCACGTAGGCCAGGAGCTTCATCCGGCCGGTGTCGATGCCGGAGTAGCGGGCCGCCTGCTCGTTGCGGCCGAGCGCCAGGAGATACCGCCCCCAGACGGTGCGGTTCAAGAACACCGCCGCCGCCACCGCGATCACGAGGAACACGAGCGTGGTCGACGGCAGTTCGAAGCCCCCGTCGCCGAAGATCCCGAACCGGGCCGTCGCCAGCGACCGCAGCCCCTTGAAGGCGCTGCCGAACCCCTGCGACTGGTCCTGCGTGAGCCCGCGGGCCACGCCCCGGTAGATCAGGAGGCCGCAGAGCGTGACCACGAAGGGCTGCAGGCCGAGCCTGGTGATGAGCAGTCCGTGGACGAGGCCGATGACCGCTCCCAGGGCCAGCACGAAGCCCACCCCGGCCGGCACGCTCCAGCCATGCTGCACGAGCAGCCAGGGCAGGAGCACGCCCACCAGGCAGACGACCGAGCCGATCGAGAGGTCGATGCCCCCGGTGATGATCACGAAGGCCACGCCGATCGAGAGAATCCCGAACAGCGCCGTGCGGTGGACGATGTTCTCGAGGTTGGCGACCTTGAGGAAGTTGTCGCTGGCCAGGGCCGTGTAGAGGCAGACCGCCGCCAGGAGGCCGATGATCCCCAGGATTTTCGGGGAGACGAGCCCCGTCACGGTGCGCCAGACAGCCGGGCCCGGCCCGCTCGTCGTCGCCTCTGCGTTCATGCCGACATCCTCCCCGCTCCACCGCCGGCCGCCAACCGCATCACGTTCTCCTCCGTGAGTTCGGCCCGGCCGAGCCCTCCGGCCAGCCTGCCTTCGTGCATCACGAGGGCCCGATCGGCGAGCGCGAGGATCTCCTCCATCTCGCTCGACACGAAGAGCACCGCCAGGCCCTCGCCGGCGAGCCGGTGCACGAGGTCGTAGATTTCCGCCTTCGCCCCCACGTCGATGCCCCGGGTTGGCTCGTCCAAGAGCAGCACCTGCGGCTTCATCGCCAGCCACTTGGCGAGCACCACCTTCTGCTGGTTGCCGCCCGACAGGAACTGCACCGCCTGCCGGTCGCTCGGCGTCTTGATGGCAAGCGCCGGGATCATCGCCCCCGCGAGGTGCCGCTCGCGGGCGAAGTCGATGAAGCCCGCGCGGCTCTCGGGCCAGAGGGCGACGAGCGACATGTTCTCCCGCACCGCCATCTCGAGCACGAGCCCCTGCTGCTTGCGGTCTTCGGGCACGAGCGCCAGGCCGGCTCGAATCGCCGCGATCGGCGTCCGCGGCGTCACGGGCCGGCCCGCCACCGCGACGCTCCCGGCCACCGCGGGCGTGATGCCGAACAGCGTGGTCAGCAGCTCCGTGCGGCCGGCCCCGACAAGCCCCGCGATCCCCACGATCTCGCCCGCCCGCACCTCGAGCGACAGGGCGTGGGCCGGATGGGCCTGCGTCCGCAGGTCACGGGCCGCGAGCACGATCTCACCGGGCGGGTGGCTCGGCCGGCGGGCCAGCCGATCGATGTCGCGGCCCACCATCATCCGGATCATCCGGTCGTGCTCGATCTCGGCGCGGTCGGCGATCTCGCCGGCATTCCTGCCGTCGCGGAGCACCACCACGCGGTCGGCGAGTTCCTTGACCTCGCCGAGCCGATGCGAGATCCAGATCACGCTCACGCCGCGGCGCCGCAAGTCCTTGACGACCCCGAACAGCGTCTCGGCCTCGCGGGTCGAGAGGGAACTCGTCGGCTCGTCCATGATCAGGAGCCGGGCCCGCGTGGAGAGTGCCTTGGCGATCTCCACGAGCTGCTGGCGGCCGATCGGCAGATCGGCGAGCGGCGTGGTCGGATCGAGGTCGAGGCCGACGAGGGCCAGCCATTCGACCGCCTCGCGCCGCATCGCCGCGAGGTCCAGCAATCCCAGCCGGCGCGGCTCGCGGCCCAGAAAGATGTTGCCCGCCAGATCGAGGTTGTCGGCGAGGTTGAGTTCCTGATGAATCAGCGCGATGCCGGCGTCGAGCGCGTCTTCCACGCCGCGAAACCGGACCGCCTTGCCGTCCACGCGGATCTCGCCGGCGTCGGGGGGCTGCACACCGGCGAGGATCTTGAGGAGCGTCGACTTGCCGGCGCCGTTCTCGCCGATGATCGCCAGCACCTCGCCGGGAGCGACGGCGAGCGACACGTCGTCGAGGGCCCGCACCCCGGGGAACCGCTTGGAGATTCCGCGGACCTCGATCAGCGGGCGCACGGCGCGGCTCACTTGGGCCCCGGCCCGGCGAGCCGGCCGGCCCGCTCGAGCGCCTCGAGGATCAGGGGCGGGTTGTATTCGAAGAGCCCCACCATCGCGGCGACGTCGGGATGCCGCAGGAGGGCGTCCTCGGCGTTGGCCTTGGCCTTCGCCCGGTCGAACTGGTCGGTCATCGTGCCGAGAATCTCGTACTTGCCGTCGTCGCTCTTGAGTTCCGCGGCGGGATCGTCACGGCGCGACGGGTCGGGCGCACGACCGAGGATGCCGTCGATGCAGCCCTGCCGCCGCCGCTGGGAGTTGTCCTGGTCGAGCCGGCCGATGAAGAGCATCACCTTGCCGCCGTCGGGCAGGGCGTCGCGGACGAGCTTCCCGCAGATCAGGCCCGCCTCGTAGTTGTCCATGCCGATGTAGACCTTGCGGGGCGAGTCGGGGGCGTCGCTGTCGTGGGTGATCAGATTCGTGGCGGCGGCCGCCTTGGCGAGCACTTCCCCCTGGTTCGCCGGGTTGATCGGGCTGATGGCGATGCCGGCGGTGCCCCGCGTGAGGAGATCCTCGACCTTGCGGGTCTGGTCGGTGATCGAGGCCGGCATGATCACGGTCACCTTCACGCCCAGGTCGGCGGCGGCCCGCTCGGCCCCCGCCTTGCCGATCGTCCAGAAGTCGGCCACGCCGTTGGTGATGAAAGCGTATTCGGGCCCCTCGCCCGCCGCGGCGGCCCCGCTGCCGGAAAGCAGCTTTTTGAGCTCCTCCCGAAACTCGGCCACCGGCACGACCTCCGCCCCGGCGAACTCCGCCCGGGAGTCGTCAGCCAACACGACGCGGGCCGGGATGTTGATGAACCTGCTTTCCGGAATGACGACGTCGGTGCCCTGCTTCAGGGCATGGAGCGTCTCGATGCTCTTGGCGCCGTACTGGAAGGGGTTCTGCACGACCGTGCCCACGACCGTGCCGTTGGCGATCCCCTCGAGCACCGCCGCCGCTTCGTCGAACGCGATCACCTTCACCGGCGGCAGCGGCCGCGCTGTTCCACGCCCCGCTTCACCAGCCCCGTCGCGCCCGCCGCAGCCGGCGGCCGCTCCAGCGAGCAGGCACCCAGCGGCGACGAGGAGCCGGCGTGAGCGTTGGCCTGAGAGTTCCATGGAGCGGGTTCCAGATGGTCGAGCGTCTTTTCCCAGACCGCCGCCAGAGTCTAATCCGCCCCAGGGGGCCCCTCAACGCGGCCGGTGCCGCGAGCGTCGATTGACCACGACGGCGTCGCCGATGAGGATGCGCTGCTGCCATGCAGGACACCCTCCCCGGCCCCGATGCCCGTCGCCCCGCATCCCGCCTCGCCGGCTTCGGTCGCGCGGCCCTGCTCCGCTGTCCGGCGTGCGGCGTGGGGCCGCTCTTTCGCGGCTGGTTCCGGATGCACGACGCGTGCCGTGCCTGCGGCCGGTCCTTCCGGCGTGAGCAGGGTTTCTATCTGGGTTCCATCTACATCAACTACGGCATCACGGTGATCGTCACCGGGACGCTCTACGCCCTGCTCGTGTGGGGCTGCGGCACCTCGCACGAAACCGCTCTGGCGGTCTGCCTGGCCGTGGCCGTGGCTTTTCCCGTGCTCTTCTTCCGGCATGCCCGCAGCTTTCTCCTGGCGCTCGACGGCTCGGTCAACCGCCACCAGCAGCACGGCGCCGACCCCGACGAAACCCCGCTCGCCGCGCTCACCGCCGACGACGGCCGGGCGGGCTGTGCGATGGGCGTGGCGCTCGCCCTGATCCTGCTCTTCGGGCTGGGCATGGCCGCGGTCACGATCCTGTTCGCGACCGGCGACAACGGCCCCCCGCGTCGGCATGATGACGCCGTCAACCTGCGGTAGATTCGGGGGGTCGCTCCCGCCCGCTCCCCGGAGACCTTGTATGCGTCGCCCCGCCCTTCCCTCTGTGCCAGGCGCCCGGTCGGTGCCGCTGGCAGTCTTCGCCGCCGCCCTGCTCTGCCCGACGGCGGCCCGGGCCGCCGCGCCGGGAACCGACCTTCTGCCCACCGTCGGCTCGATCGAGCGGCTCGACCCCCGCTGCGACGCCCTCGTGCCGCCCGGGGCCGTGATCGAGGTGTTGGCGACGGGCTTCGACTGGAGCGAAGGTCCGGTGTGGGTCGCGACCGACAAGGGGGGGCTGCCGACCGGCTGCCTACTCTTCTCCGACATCCCGAAAAACCGCATCCATCGCTGGCGGCCCGCGGAGGGCCTCGACATCTTCATGGAGCCGGCCGGCTTCACCGGACCGGCCGGCTACGGCAGCGAACGCGGCTCCAACGGCCTCACGCTCGATCGCGAGGGGAGGCTCGTCCTCTGCGAACACGGCGACCGGCGCGTCTCCCGCCTCGAGCCCGGCGGCGGCAAGAAGACGCGCGCCGATTCCTTCCAGGGCAGGCGGTTCAACAGCCCCAACGACGCGGCCGTCCACTCCTCGGGCGCGATCTACTTCACCGATCCACCCTACGGCCTCCCCAAGGGCTTCGACGACCCGCGCCGCGAGCTCGACTTCTGCGGCGTCTACCGGGTCACCCCCGACGGAGCGGTGACGCTCCTGTGCAAGACCATGACCCGGCCCAACGGCATCGCCTTCTCACCCGATGAAAAGACGCTCTACGTGGCCCAGTCGGACCCCGAAGCACCGCTCTGGCGGGCCTTCCAGGTCGCAGCCGACGGCACGCTCGCCGACGGTGAGTCGACGGGCCGGGTGTTCTTCGACGGCGCGAAACTCCTCAAGATCCGACGCGGGCTACCCGACGGCCTCAAGGTGGATGATGCGGGCAACCTGTTCGCCACCGGCCCGGGGGGCGTGCTCGTGTTCGCCCCCGACGGCACGCACCTGGGGACGATCCTCACGGGCCAGGCCACGGCCAACTGCACCTTCGGCGAGGACGGGAAGACGCTCTTCATGACGGCCGACTCGCTCCTGTGCCGGGTGCGGCTGGCGACGAAGGGCCCGCTGCCCGGGCCCTGAGGAGATCGGCATGGCTCGCCCCCCGGCCCCCGGCGACTCCTGCAGCGTCACGGAGCGGCTGACCGGCCTCCCCGGTGTGGCCGTCGAGCCGGTCGCGGGCGACGCTCATCTCGCGGCGGCCGACGACCTCGAGCGCTTTCTCGACGTGGCCGAACAGCTCGCGAGCGGCATCGCCGCGCTGCACGCCGCCGGCGTGCGCCACGGTGGCATCCGGCCCGAGCACGTCGTCGTCCGGGACGGCCGCATCCTGCTGACCGGATTCGAGCGGGCGAGCACGCTGCCGGAAGAACGGCCCGAGGCCTCGCCGGTGCCGCCCGACTCGGTCGCCGCGACCTTTCTCGCGCCCGAGCAGACCGGGCGCCTGAATCGGATGGTCGACGAGCGGGCCGATCTCCACGCGCTCGGTGCCACCCTCTACGCGCTCGCGACCGGCCGCCCGCCGTTCGCCGGCCAAAGCGGGCTCGATCTCGTCCGCCGCCTCTTGGCCGAGTCGCCGCAGCCCCCGGCCGAACGGGCCGCCTGGATGCCCGCCGTGCTCTCCGACCTGCTGCTCAAGCTCTTGGCCAAGGAGCCCGCCGATCGCTACCAGACGGCCGCGGCGGTGGCCGCCGACCTGCGGCATTTCCGGGCCGCGGCGGCGGCGGGGACGGCGTGGAGCGACATCCAGCCGGTCGCCGCCGACCGGCCGGCCCGGCCGCTGCGGCCCCGGCCGCTGCGGGGTCGTGACGCCCCGTTGGCCGAACTGCGGGCGGCACTGGAGAGCGTCGGCCGCGGCGGCTCGCAGACGCTGTTCCTCACCGGCCGCCCCGGGGTCGGCAAGACCGCGCTCGCGGAGGAGCTCCGCGCCGCCACCACGCTGGCCGGAGGCTTGTTCGTGGAAGGGAAGTGCGAGCAGTTCCGTGGTCAGCGGCCACTCCTCGCCCCGGCCCGGGCGCTGCGGCAGATCTGCCGGCTCGTGGTCACCGAGTCCGCCTCCGTGGCGGCGGACCTCGGCCGGAAGCTGCGGGCCACGCTGGGCCCGGATGCGGCGCTGCTTCTGGAACTCGTGCCGGAAGCCGCCGCCCTGCTCGGTCGGCAGCCGGCGGCCAGCGAGGGCACGCCGGGGGAGACGGAAGCGCGGCTGCGGCACGTCTGCGTCGAGTTCCTGCGGACTGTCGCCTCGCCCGACCGGCCCGTCGTGATGGTGTTCGACGACATGCAATGGGCCGACCAACCGTCACTCGACCTGGTGCGGGACCTGATGCAGGCCGATCGCCTCTCCGGCCTGCTCGTGATCGGCACCTTTCGCAGCGGGCTCGACCCATCCCATCCGCTCGAACGGCTCCTGGATCTCGCGGCCACCGGGTTCTCGCGGCCGCAGGTGATCACGCTGCGGGACCTCCCGACCGAGGATCTCCACCAGGTCGTCGGGGAGATGCTCGCCGCGGAGCCCGGCGAGCTCGCGCCCCTGACGACCGCCCTCCATGCGGCGACCGGAGGCAATCCATTCTTCACCGTGAAGCTGATCCGGCTGCTCCACCAGTCCGGCAGCCTGCGTCGCAGCCCCGTGAGCGGCGCGTGGAGTTGGGCCGACGCGGTGAAGCAGATCCGCGGCGTCGAGGCCGACGTCGCCAGCCTGGCAGCCCGGATCGTCGCCGACCTGCCTGCCGACGCCACGGAACCGCTCGCCGCCGCGGCCTGTCTCGGCAGCGAGTGCACCCTGGGACTCCTGGCCGAGGCGACCGGCCGGACGCGCGAGGAACTGATCGCGCGGCTGTGGCCGGCCTTCATTCACGGGGTGCTGGTCACGCCCGACGCCACGACGCTCGCCCGCGCCGCGGCCGAGGCCCCGATCCGATTTCGTCACGACCATCTCCAACGGGCCGCCCACGCGCTCGGCGACGAAGCCTGGCGGACGAACCTGCGGCTGTCGCTGGCCCGCAACCTCGCGAAGACCGCCGCCGACGAGCAGGCCCGCTACCAGGCGGCAAGCCACTACGCCGCGGCCGCGAAGCTGATCGCATCGCCGGAGGAAACACGGACGGCCCGCGAGTTGTTCCTGGCGGCGGCCCGCTCCGCCCGGCAGGCGGGCGGCTTCGCGGATGCGGCGAACTTCCTGACTCTGGCCCGCCAACTCCTGCCACCCGATCCCTGGACCGCCGCCCCGGCGGCCGCGTGGGACATCCTCCGCGAGCTGCACGTCGTCCGCTACAGCCTCTCGGATCATGCCGAGGCCGACCGCATCTGGGAGGAACTCGCCGGCCATGCTCCGTCGCCGGCCGCGCTCGCCGAGCCGGCCTGCGTCCAGGTGATGAGCCTCTCCAACCGCACCCGCTACGACGACGCGCTCGACCTCGGGACGGGAATCTTGGTGCGCCTGGGCATCACGGTGCCCCGCGACCAGTTCGACCACTGGCTCGAGCAGGAGGTAACGGCGTTCGGGCAGGAAGTGGCCGCCGGCGCGCTCGACCACCTTCCCCGGCGGCCCGCCGTCAGCGTGGCCGCCGCCGACCCGGCCGCCAAACTCATGAATCGCATGGTGCCGGCCGCCTTCTTCACCCGGCCGGCCGTGGCGAACTGGCTGGTGATGACCGCCGCGCGGCGCCTGGTCGGCGGGGTCTACGACGATGCGTTGCTCTATCCGATGGCCTGCACCTGCCTGGCGCTGGTACCGGTGCGGGGTGACTACCAAACCGGGCCGCAGGCCTCGCGAGCGGCCCTCGCGATCGGGATCGCCGCGGAGCGGGGCGTGGAGACCGCCCGCGTGCGGCATGTCCACGGGCTGCTCAACATCCACTGGTGCGCGCCGCTGGAAGAGGCGCTGCCCGAGGCCCGGGAGGCGTTCGACTCCCTGATGCGGCATGGCGAGTTCGAGTTCGCCTGCTACACCTTCTTCACGTCGCAGACGGCGATCCTCGAGACCTCGGCGGCCCTCGCCGAACTGGCCGCCGAGAATCGCCGCGGCCTCGACTTCGCCCTTCAGACGGGCAATCGGCATGCCGCCGGAAGCTACGACGCCTTCCGGTGGCTCGTTGCCGCCCTCGCCGACCCGGAGGATGCAGCCTCGATCGCCGACCCCGACGAGGGCAACGCGCTGGAGCACCTGGCCGCCAATCCGATGGCCCGGGCCTTCCACCACATCTACGCCGGTGTCGCCGCCGCCATCCTTGGCGACGAGGACCGCCTCACCGCCCACGCCGCCGCCGCCGCCCCGCTCGTGAGCTACATCACCTCGTTCTATCCCGTGGCCCTGGCGAACGTCCTCGACTCCCTGGCGACGATCGCCGCGCTGCGGGCCGGCGCTGGCGGAGAGGCAGCCCACGCGAAGTTGGCCGCCAATCAGGCCTGGCTGGCGGCCCGAGCCGGCGAGGCGCCGACGAACTTCTCGCATCTGCACGACCTGGTCGAAGCCGAGTCGCTCTTGGCGACCGGCCGCGGTCACGAGGCGCTCGCCGGATTCGAGCGGGCGATGCGGCGGGCGGCCGCGCATCGCCGGCCTTGGCACTTGGCGCTGATCACGGAACGGGCCGCCCGCTGCTACCTGGCGCTCGATCTCGAGCAGGCGGGCCGACGACTGCTCGACGAGGCCCGGCGGCTCTACGGGACGTGGGGCGCCGGCCGCAAGGTCGCCCGTCTCGAGGAAGAGTTCCCGTTCCTGAGGAGGGCCGCGGGGCAGGGCCGCGGCCTGGCCGGGTCGGCTCCCGATGACGAAACGACGCTCTTCACCATGGCGCAGTCGCTGGCCGCGGCCCGGTCGCTGCCGGCACTCGTCGAGCAGACCATGGCGGTGCTCAAGGGCGTCTCGGCGGCCAGCGACGTGCTCGTGCTGGCCCGGGAGCAGGGCGACCGCTGGAGCCTGCTCGGCGGCGAACTCCAGGGCGGGCTCCTGCCCAGCCAGCCGCTGGAAGACGCACTCTCCGCCGGGCTCGTGCCGCGGTCCGTCCTCCAGCTCGGCCTGCGTCTGCGGCAGTCGGTCATGGCCGACGACGCCATGGTCGACGCCGCCTTCACCGCCGACCCGCACTTCGCGGGCCTCGAGGTCTGCGCCGTGCTGGGCGTGCCGGTGCTGGCCCGCGGCGAGCCGGTCGCGTTCGTCGTGCTCGAGAACCGCCACATTCGGGCCGCCTTCGGGCCGGGCCTGACCGCGGCGGTGGAGCTCCTCTGCGGGCAGCTGGCCGTGGCCCTCGAGAACACGCGGCTCAACGAGGTGCTCGAGACCGAGGTGCGGGCCCGCACCGCCGCGCTGCGGGAGGCCGAACGCACGCTCGCCCAGGTGGCCTACGAGATGACCGAGAACATTCCGGTCGGCACCTACATCTTCGAGCATGACGAGACGGCGGGGCCGCGGTTCACGTTCGTCAGCGAGCAGTGGCTGCGGATGCTCGACCTCAAGCGCGCGGACGTCCTCGCCGACCCGACGCTGGCATTCCAGGCGGTGCATCCCGAGGAACGCGCGGCCTTCAACGCGCTCAATGCCACCGCGATCGCCGAGCGCCGGCGGTTCGCCTGGGAGGGCCGGATCCTGGTCCGGGGCGTCACCCGCTGGGTGTCGATCGCGTCGATGCCGCGGGAACGGCCGGCCGGCGGCACGATCTGGGAGGGCGTGATGATCGACGTCACCCAGCGGGTCGAGGCGGTGGAAGCGCTCGCCCAGAGCCAGATCCGACATCGCCGGCAACTCGAGGAGAAGCTCAAGACGAGCCTGGAGGCGGCGGCGGTGGCCCACGAGATCAAGCAGCCCCTGAGCCGCGTCCTGCTCCAGGCGCGCCTCGCCGAACGCGAGCCGGCCGGCCACAGTGCGGCCCTGGCGGCGATTGCCGCCGAGGCCCGCACGGTCGAACGGACGATCGAGAAGATGCGGGTGCTGCTGCGGAGCGTCGAGACGAGCCACGCCCCGGTCGATCTCCGCGACGTCGTCACCAGTTCGCTGTTGCAGGTGAAGTGGCAGCTGGCGGAGCACGGGATCGAGGTCGTGCAGCGGGGCTTCACCAGGCCGGCCCTCATCGACGGCGACGACGCCCAGCTCCAGTTGGCGGTCACCAACCTGCTCCGCAATGCCGCCGAGGCGATCGTCGCCGCTGACCGACCGCTCCGGCGGATCGCGCTCGGCCTGCGACGGGGCCACCGGCAGGTGGTGCTGGCGATCGGTGACAGCGGCCCCGGCTGGTCGGGGGCCGAGCGGCGGGAGCTCCCCTTCTCGACGACCAAACCGGCCGGCAGCGGGATCGGGCTCTACCTCGTCCGCACGATCGCCCAGCACCACGCCGGCGAGGTCGGCTTCCACCGGTCGGCCGACGGCGGCGCCGAGGTCCGCCTGCGGTTTCCACTCGCCGCGGTCGGCTGACCGACCGAACACTCGACCGGCCACCGGGATTCGTTAGAACATACCGACACTGTCTGCACAGCCCGTTGGCCGCCGCGACGCACGAGGATGTGAATGCCGAAGACCCGCAACCAGGATCAGCCCACGACCGACCATCCGGCCGCCGAGTCGGCCACGCCCGCCGGGCGGTTGCAGTGCGTGATCGTCGAGGACCAGCGGATGTTCGCGCAGCTGCTCGTGACGATGCTGCGGGCCGGCCCGGGCCTCGACCTCGAGATCATGGCCACGGCGGAGACCGTCGCCGAGGGGATCGCCGCCTGCCGGCAGCACGGCCCCGACCTCTTGATCCTCGACCTCGCGCTCGGCGACGGCCGGGGCGAGGCGGTGGCCGAGGCGCTCCTGGAGACGAACCCCGAGGCCAAGGTGGTGGTGCTCTCCGCCCACGCCGCCACCTTCGTCTGCCCGCAGACGATCGCCCCGGCCGTCCACGCCGTCGTCGACAAGTCGGACGCCTTCGACACGCTCCAGATCGTGCTCGGCAAGCTCGCCGGCGTCGCTCCGGCCACGCCCGCGGCCCGCGACCGGCTCGTCGAGCAGCTTTCGCATCGTGAGCAGGAGGTGCTCGTGCTCGTCGGCCAGGGCCTGCGGAGCGAGGAGATCGCCGGCCGGCTCGGCATCACCCGCAACACCGTCCAGTCGCACCGCAAGAAGATCGCCATCAAACTCGGCACCGAGGGGATGGAACTCTCCCGCTACGCCTACCAGTACTGGCAGCGGCTGGCCTCCGGCGGCCGCGCCGGCTGACGCCACACCCGGGCCGCCCCGCCGCGACGCCCGCTCAGCCGAGCACGCCCCGCGCCTCGAGCAGGCCGAGCACGGCCTCCACGCCCCGGGCCAGCGGCCACTCGTGGGATGGGATCACGAGATCGGGCTCGGCCGGCGGCTCGTAGGGAGCGGTCACCCCCGGGAAGTCGGTGATCTCGCCGGCGTCGGCCTTGGCGTAGCCGCCGCTGGAGTCGCGCTGCCGGCAGACCTCCACGGGCGCCGCGAGATGCACCACCAGGAACCGCTCCCGCCCCACGCGCTCGGCCACCTTCTCCCGGACGGCCGCGTCGGGGGCCACGAAGGCGGCCAGGCAGATCAGGCCGGCGTCGTTGAAGAGCCGCGCCACCTCGGCCGACCGCCGCAGGTTCTCGCTCCGCTCGTCGGCCGTGAAGCCGAGGTCGCGGGAGATACCCTGGCGCATGCCGGTGCCGTCGAGCACCGTCACGGCGTGGCCCGCGTCGAAGAGCCGCCGCTCCACGGCCCTGGCCAGCGACGTCTTGCCCGCGCCCGGCAGGCCCGTGAACAGGATCGTCACGGGTGTCTGCCCGAAGCGTGCCGCCCGCTCGGCCGCCGTCACGTCGCCCGCCGCCGCGGCCTGCCCGGCCACCGCCGGCTCGTCCTCCCAGTGGTCCTTGCGCCCGTCGGCCGGCTCGCGATCGAGGATCATGCCGGCGGCCACCGTGGCGTTGGTGAGCCGGTCGATCATGATGAAGCCGCCGGTGGCCCGGTTGCGGCGGTAGGCGTCGAAGGCGAGCGGGGCCGTGAGCGTGATCCCGCAGCGGCCGATCTCGTTCAGGGCCAGCGTCGGGGCGGGCTCGCGGTGGAGCGAGTTGATGTCCACCCGGTAGCGCAGGGCGGAGACCTTCCCCGGCACCACCTTGGTGGTCTGCTTGAAGAGATACTCCTTGCCCGGCACGAGCGGCTCCTCCGCCATCCACACGACCGTGGCGTCGAAGCGGTGATCGACCTTCGGCACGTTCCCGGGCCGCACGAGCATGTCGCCGCGGCTGGAATCGATCTCGTCCTCGAGCGTGAGCGTGACCGAGAGCGGGGCGAAGGCCTCCTCCAGTTCCCCGTCGAAGGTCACGATCGACTTGATGCGGCTCTTCTTCCGCGACGGGAGCGACATGACCTCGTCCCCCTTGCGGATGATCCCGCTGGCCACCGTGCCGGCGAAGCCGCGGAAGTCGAGGTTCGGCCGCAGCACGTACTGCACGGGGAACCGGAAGTCCTCCATGTTGCGGTCGGAGCCGATGTAGACCGTCTCCAGGAGCGGCACGAGCGGAGAACCCGTGTACCACGGCATGTTCGGGCTGGGGACCACCACGTTGTCCCCCTTGAGCGCCGAGATCGGCATGAAGTGCACGTCGGGCAGCTCGAGCCGGCCGGCGAAGTCGACGTAGTCGCGCTTGATCCGCTCGAACACCCGCTCGTCGTAGCCGACGATGTCCATCTTGTTGATGGCCACGACGATGTGCTTGATCCCCAGGAGCGAGACGATGAACGAGTGCCGCTTCGTCTGCGGCAGCACCCCGTGGCGGGCGTCGATCAGGATGATGGCGAGATCCGCCGTCGAGGCCCCGGTGGCCATGTTGCGGGTGTACTGCTCGTGGCCGGGGGTGTCGGCGATGATGAACTTCCGCTTGTCGGTCGAGAAGTAGCGGTAGGCCACGTCGATCGTGATCCCCTGCTGCCGCTCGTCCTCGAGGCCGTCGGTGAAGAGCGCGAGATCCACCTCGCCGCCGGTCGTGCCGTAGCGGCTGGAATCCTTCTTGATGGCGGCCAGCTGGTCCTCGTAGATCATCTTCGACTCGTAGAACAGCCGGCCGATGAGCGTGCTCTTGCCGTCGTCCACGCTCCCGCAGGTGATGAACCGCAGGAGCTCCTTGCGCTCGTGCTGCGCGAGGTATTCGTCGATGTCGGTGGCGATCAGGGCTGATTGGTGTGACATGGTCCCGGTTAGAAATATCCTTCCTTTTTCTTCCGCTCCATGCTGCCCGCCTCGTCGGAGTCGATCAGCCGCCCCTGCCGCTCGGAGAACTTGGTGAGCAGCATCTCCTGGATGATCTCCGGGAGCGTCGTGGCCGTGGAGTCGACCGCGCCCGAGAGCGGGTAGCAGCCGAGCGTGCGGAACCGCACCCGCCGCAGCTCGGGCTTTTCGCCCGGCTCGAGCGGCAGCCGGTCGTCGTCCACCATGATCATCACGCCGTCCCGCCAGACGATCGGCCGCTCGGCGGCGAAGTAGAGCGGCACGATCGGGATCTGCTCCAGGTGGATGTATTGCCAGACGTCGAGCTCGGTCCAGTTGGAGAGCGGGAAGACGCGGATGCTCTGGTTCTTCCGCACCTTCGTGTTGTAGAGGTTCCAGAGCTCCGGCCGCTGGTTCTTGGGATCCCAGCGGTGGAACTCGTCGCGGAACGAAAACACCCGCTCCTTGGCCCGGGATTTCTCCTCGTCGCGGCGGGCCCCGCCGAAGGCGGCGTCGAAGCGGTACTTGTCGAGGGCCTGGCGGAGGGCCTGCGTCTTCATCACGTCGGTGTGCACCTTGCTGCCGTGCGTGATCGGGTTGACGCCCGCGGCCCGCCCCTCCTCGTTGGTGTGGATGATCAGCTTGAAGCCCAGCTCCTTGGCGACGTACTCGTCCCGCATCCGGTACATGTCCTGGAACTTCCAGGTCGTGTCGATGTGCATCAGCGGGAACGGGGGCTTGGCCGGGAAGAACGCCTTTTCGGCCAGGCGGAGCATCACCGCCGAGTCCTTCCCGATGGAGTAGAGCATCACCGGGTTCTCGAACTCGGCCGCCACCTCCCGGATGATGTGGATGCTTTCGGCCTCGAGCTGGCGGAGGTGGGTGAGGGCGTAGGAGGTCATCAAGAATCCGCGGGAAAAGTTGCGTTTCCTGGCCCACTGTAGGCACAATGCCGGAGGTGCGGCAATCGCGGTTGCCGCCCGGAACGCCGTCGCCCCCACCCACCGGAGCAGCCCCATGCACCTCCCCGCCCCCCGCTCCCTGAGATTTTCCGGCCTGCGGGCCTGGCTGCCGGTCCTGGCGGCGATCGCCTCGCCCGTCCTCGTCGTCGCCCCGTTCACGGCCGAAGTGGAGGCCCGTCCGCCGCGGGCCGAGCGCGTGGCCAACCGGATCGCCGAGCGGCGCTACGCCCGGCTGTCGATCGCGGAGGCCCGCACCGTGCGGGCCGAAGCCCGCGTGGCCGAGATTGCGCCCGCCGTGCCCGTGCCTCCGCCGCCGCGGCCGGCCACGGTTCGCCGCCTGGCCCGGGCCGGGGTCCCGCTCGGAGGCCCCATGCCCCCGGCCGTCGTCGCCCCCCAGCCGCCGGCGAGCCCGCCCCGGTCCCTCGCCCAAGGAGCGGTGACGCCCCAGCCGCCGGTGCCGCAGCCGCGCGCGTCCGCTGCGGCCCAAGCGAGTCAGGCCCCGGCCGGCGCAACGCCCGCCGAGACGGCCGCCGCCGAACCCGGCGCCTGGACGCTCGCGCCCGAGGACGACGCCGTGTCGCCGGCCGCGGCCGAAGTCGCGCCCGACGGTACGCGCAGCGTGCTCTCCGCCGGCGGTGCCTCGCCGGGCAAGCCGACCGCGCCCTCCGAGCCGGCCGATCGCCCCGGCCCCGCCGTCACGCAGCCGCCGGTGGAACTTTTGCCCACACCCGCAGCCAAGTAGGCAGAGAGCGTCACACCCGTGGGGCAGACTTGCAGTCTGCCAGGGCTCGGTTGGGGGCAGTGACGTGCGATGCCCCGCCCCACGGTGGAGCGGTTGCAGGAGTTTGCCTCTGCTTGCCAGTAACTGCGTCTTGATCGGCTCAGGCAACCCGAGCCGATCAATCGTGCCAGTTCAGCCCAGCGTCGCCTTGAGCGCATCCGCCTGGCGGCGGATCGTGCGGAGCTCCCCGGCCTCCTTGCGGGCGAGGTTCTTGAGCTGCATCGTCATCCGCTGATTCTTGGCGAGCAGCTTCTCGTGGCGGGCGAGAAAGTCCCAATACAGGGTCGTGAAGGGGCAGGCCTCGGGCCCGGCGGCTCGTTTCGGGTCGTAGCGGCAGCCCTTGCAGGCGTTGCTCATCCGGTCGATGTAGGCCCCGGTCGCGCAGTACGGTTTCGAGGCCATCACGCCGCCGTCGGCGAACTGGCTCATGCCGAGCGTGTTGGGCAGTTCCACCCACTCGACCGCGTCCACGTACACCGCCAGGTACCAGCGGTGCACCTCCTCGGGCTTCACGCCCAGGAGCATCGCGAACAGCCCCGTCACCATCAGCCGCTGGATGTGGTGGGCGTAGCCGAACCGCATCGTCTGGCCGATCGCATCCTTGAGGCAGTTCATCTCGGTCTCGGCCGACCAGTAGAAGGCCGGCAGCGCCGCCTCGGCCCCGAGGGCGTTGCGGTCGAGATACTCCGGCATGAAATGCCAGTACACGCCGCGGACATACTCCCGCCAGCCGATCACCTGCCGGATGAAGCCCTCGGCCGCCTCGAGCGGCACATTGCCCTTGCGCCAGGCCCGCTCCGCCCCGTGCACGACGTCCCGCGGGTCGATGAGCTTCAGGTTCATCGCCTGCGAGAGCCGTGAGTGCCACAACCACGGCTCGCCCGTCCAGATCGCGTCCTGATAGCGGCCGAAGTTCACGAGCCGCTGCGCGAGAAAGTCGTCGAGGGCCGCCCGGGCGTCGGCCGGCGTCACCGGCCAGTCGAAGTGGTCGAGGCTGCCGGGATGCTTCGCGAACCGCTTCGCCACGAGGTCGAGCACGCCGCGGGTGAGCTCGTCGGGCGTGAACCGCCTGGGCGCGGGGAGCCGGCCCGGCCCGGTCTTGGGGAACGCGCCGCGGTTCTCGGCGTCGTAGTTCCACTGTCCCCCGGCCGGCTCGCCGTCGTCCATGAGCACGCCGAACTTCTCCCGCAGCGGCCGGTAGAAGTATTCGAGCCGCAGCTGCTTGCGCCCCTTCGCGTGCGCGGCGAACTCGGCGGCGGTGGTGAAGAAGTGCCGGTCGGTGCGGATCTCGAGCGGCACGCCCGCCGCGCGGGCCGTCGCTTCGAGCGCCTGCCGCACCCGCCATTCGCCCGGCTCGACGACGACGAGCTTCCCGGGCAGCCGCTTCGCCCTGCGGGCCGCGGCCAGGCTCGCGGCGAGCGCGGCGGCGAGCGACCCGGGCTCCCCGGCCCGCGGCGCGGGGGCGAGTTCGGTGTAGTCGACCTCGATGCCTTCGTCCTCAAGCGCCCGGCGAAAGTGCCGCATCGCCGCCAGGAAGACCGCGATCCGCGCCTTGTGCGTCCAGACGTGGGTGCTCTCCTCGGCCACCTCGGCCATCCAGACGCGGTCACGCTGCGGATCGAAGCCGTCGAACGCCGCCCCGCCCCGGTCGAGCTGGTCCCCGAGGATGATCACGAGCTGCCGCATGGATACCTTTCATTCCGGGGGGCGCAACCACAATCGTAGACTGCCTGCGAAACCCGCCTCATGCGTCCGCTGGCAGCGTGACGCTTGGCATCGCAGCGCGGCACCCCCACGCAGTGAGCATCCACGGTTCGGCTCTCATGGCCCCGCGGGCAGGTTCGTGCCCCAAACCGCACCGCGAATGCGATTCTTTCTGATCGGCCGCACGCTCGCGGCAAGTGCCGTCTGGGGCGAGATGGTGACCGGCGTGAATGAGCCGCCATGTGCCTCGGCGATCCGCACGAGCTTCTGGTTGCGCTCCTGTTGATCGGCCACTCTACGTGCGTCGGGCAGGCCGGTGCGGCGATCCCACACGTCCCCCTGCAAGCCGAAGGTGTGCACGGCAGTTCCGTGGAGTGGCAACGAGATGATCCGGTCGATCACACTCTCGTCGTGATCGCCATCCGAGAGAAAGTAGATCACGTCGGGCTTCAAGGCCAGCGCGAGATCTGCGGCCCCCTCGATACCCTGACCGCCGATGCAAAGCTCCACCGTTCCGAGCCACGCATCGAGCCTGCGCTTGTTCTCCGGCGTCGCCGGAAGAAACGTATCGACGGGCTGTGGGTGAAGCAGCGGATAGGCTGAGTCGCTGAAGAAGACCACGTGAAACGACTGGTCGGGTTTCATCTGGGCGACCGCCCTTGACAGTTCAAGCAGCACCGCCTGAAAGCCGCCATCGGCGTAACTGGCAGAGTTGTCGCACATGAAGAGGGCCGAGCGCCCGTTGCCCCGCTTCCCGAAGAATGTGGCCGGGGCCGACGTGCCGCCCCCACCACCCGTATCGCCGCCTCCGCCGCCCGGCTTGCCGGCTCCGGCCTCGCCGCCGATGGAGGCCAGCAGATCCCCGACGCCGAGACCGACCACGCCATCGACATTGTCGACGGCGGCGTTCTCGGCGACCGCGGCCAGTTCTTCCATGGCCAACGGACCCGGGTCGATCGACGGGATATCGGCAGGCAATGGATCCGGCAACGCCTCGAACTCGAGCGACTCCACCGATTCGGTCGCCTCGATTTCGACATCGGCCATGTCCTCGAGCGACACATCTTCGATTGCAGTCGACACGATCGTCATGCGCTTGGGCGACGCCGGGTATGTCACCAAGACCATCGCCAAGACGAGCAAGGCCGCGACGTGCAGCCCCATGCTCACGAGCATCGGACCGACCCGTCGCCCACGCCAAGGCCATGCGCCACGGCCGCGCTGCCTCGGAGCGTTTCGGACGACCCCGCTCGTCGCTGCACCTTGCCGCCTGACCTTCGTGACGTCGCCGATCCGTGACAAGCCTGCCGGCTTCGGCTCGGCCAACCCCGGCCCGGCGGGCTTCGGGCGGCCCGCGATGGAGCGTCGACTCAGCCTGCGCGACTGTGCGATCGCCGGCTGAAGGCCGCCATGGCATCCGCCGGCACCTGCGACCGCCGCGACGCTCGCGGTGTCGTCGTTCAAGCCCACGTGGCGATCGGCCTGGGGTGGCTCTCCCTCGTCAGGAGGCGTGCCCGTGCCACTCCCGCGTCGAGACTCGAAGGTGCTGGCCAGTTCGGCGATGCGACGGCCCAACGAGGCCAGTTCCTGCAAAGCCGCATCGATCGTGGAACTCTCATCCGCCATCCTAAGACCCCCCCCTGCGACGCATCGGTCCCTCCATCTATACCATACGCAATTCCGAGTCGTTTCCAATCCGGCCGCCCGTAGGCCTCGCGGGAAGAGCCCCCCAAGACCTTCGTGCACGATTTCTGCCGGGCGGCCGGATGATCTCCCCGCGACCGCCGCGGGGTAGCGGCCTGGCAGGGTGCAAGTCCCACGAAATCATCGGCGCAACTCCAGGCCTCCTTTTCGTCGGCTTCCGCTGCGCCGTTCCTGTCAAGCCTCCAAACGGCTCGTGCTCGGGCGATGAAGAACGTTGGGGCTGTGGGCCGTCGTGTGCTGGCCTCTGTTCAGGCCTCCACCGCTTCTGCGACGTTCTGCCCCGTCGCGTGGGACTTCGCCTGCCTTTGGATACGAGGAATGACGTCGGGCGTGTGGGCCATGGCCTACGTCGGGTCAGAGGCGGCCACTTCCGTGTTGCCGTTGGAAACCATCGTCAGCCTGTTCCCACCTCAGCCAGCCGCGATCGCTTTGGGATATCTCGCGGGTAAGCCGCTACGGCCGGTCGCACGACTGTTGATGAGCCGCGCATCGGCCTGGCAGTCCCCGCGCTTGGCCAGAGCGATCCGTGTTTGGAGTTCGGCGTCCGTGCCGATCGGAATCGGCCTGTTCCAGGGGTGCCTGAGCCCTCCGTTGTCACCCCCTCGTTCAGGTCCCATACTGGAGCGGTAGATGGAGCCATGAAGCTACGAGCAAGCCACTTGGCCGCAAGGCCCAATGCGGAAAGTCACTCGCCATGCTTGTCACAAACGAGGGTTCGCTCGCCCGAATGCCGCCGCCGCTTTTTTTAGAGCGGTGCGGAGCGGGCAACTGATACGTCCGACTCGCGAATCGAAACCCGCTGGTCCGTCACGGAAGGCTGGCGCTCGCAGCATCGACGTCACCGCACTTTTTTCCTGCAGAGGTGTGTCCCGAATGCTTTTTTCCCAACGAGACCGACGACTGCTCATTCACCTCACGCGAGCACGCTCCAGCGTCGCCGACAGGCCGACGCGGCGACCAGCGGGCCCGATCCTCGTGGTCGCTCTTGGGTGGGCCTTCGCCTGCAGTGGATCGGCCGCCAGAAGCGAACTTCCCCCCGCCGAGGAAGTAGAGAATCTGACACCCCAGTCGGCCGCGGAATACATGAAGGCTGAACGCGGGCTTCTCCGATTTCATCGGGTCCGCGCCCTAGACCCTGCTACCGCGGCCAAGCTCGCGGAACATGCCGGCGGTGTCAGTCTGCCCAGTATCGCGGCGCTCGATGCAAATGTCGCGCGTGCGCTCGCTGCATCGAAAGCGTCGATCGAACTCAATGGCATTCAGGCACTTCCGGGGGACGTGGCGGGCGCCTTGGCGGCGGGTCAGGCACAGTTGACGATGGAAGGACTTCGGGAGCTTACGTCCGTTCCCCTCGCCCAAAAATTCAGTCGGCAACCTGGCGTCCTGCGGTTTCCGCACGTTCAACAACTCGACGCTCCCATTGCGACCGCCATCTCGGGGGGGGCAGTGCGACTTCACATGCCAGGGCTTCGTCAACTCACTCACGAGGGCCTCGCAGCACGGCTCGGAGAGCCCGGGAAAGCCGCCGATCTGCCTCACGTCGAAGTCTTGAATGCGAAGGTTGCCGCGGGCCTGGCACGGGGTGGAAGCAACGTCTATCTGCCCGCGGTCAAGAAACTCGACAATGAAACGGCAGCAAGCCTGGTGAACCATGAGGGCGCTCTCCAGTTGTCCAGCCTGCAGGACATTCCCCCGGAAGGCCTCGCCTGCCTGCTCCGCAACCAGGGTCCGCTGTCAATCGGTGCCGTCCAGGCCTTCGGACCAGCCGGACAACCCGTCGACAAACAGATCCTCCAGGCGCTTTCGGCACACAAGTGGCCAGTCGTGCTTGGCCTCAATCCGATTCCAGCGGACGTGGCCGCCGCCATCAAGGAGCGCCAAGCACCGGTCTATCTTGATGGGATTCAGCATCTGACGGTCGAGTTGGCGCAGTCGCTCATAGGGTGCAGCTGTCACGTGTATCTGATGCGCGTCGAGAACGTCGACAACGGCGTTGCGGCGGCGCTCGTGAAGCATCGCCATCCGATGAAAAACGCCACGGGATTCGTGTTGCCCGTGACGGCGAAGCAGTTATTCAACGGCCCGGAACTCCAACAGCTCGAGAAGCATGATTCCATCTGCTTCGGGAACCTGCTCGACTGACGTCTCCGCGACGCGTGTCAGCCGATGTGCAGTCGCGCTTGGCCGGTTCGAGGCACCGGTTTCTTCGCGGCACGACTCGCCGGCTCGGGAAGCTGAGGCGCGGGGACACCTCTCAGATGCCCTGGCGCGCACGAGCCAGTGGTGAGGAGCAACTATTCGGGATTCGTCGCGGCCGGCGGCCGGAACTATAATGGTGGTCCCTCCGTCGGAACCCCGCCCGATGCGTCCGCTCGTCGCCTGCCTGTTGGGCTGTCTCGCGCTCGCCTCGGCGGGCGTCGCCGACGAGGCGCGGATCGCCCGCTGGCACGAGGCGTTCGCCAAGGACGTGCGGCCCGTCCTCGAGGCCAAGTGCTTCTCCTGCCACTCCGGCGAGAAGCCGGAAGGGGATTTCGATCTCACTGCAGCGGTGATGGCCGAGAAGCCGATCGACCATGCGGCGGTCTGGGACCGGGCCTCCGCACGCGTGCGGTTGAACGAGATGCCCCCCGCCGGCAGTCCGGGCCTCTCCGACCCCGAGAAGGGGGCCCTGCACCACTGGTTCGACACCCGCCCGGGCCGCGACCTCTGCGACCAACTGGCCAGCGACGAGACGAAGAGTTGGTATCAGGGCCGGGTCATGAGCCGACGGATCACCAATGCGGAGTACGATCGG